>JBJETC010000222.1:0-10263 GCA_051883115.1 Anaerovoracaceae bacterium | reverse complement strand
GCATGTCGATGCTGATAACGGGTATCCACGGGACGGCAGTTCCTGTGTCCATGGATTTCCACAACCTTCGTGAGATAGAGGACAGGCTGCTTGCGCCGGTGTCTTCGCACACTGTGGCGTTCGCGAAGATGTTCGTCGGCGTCCTCGAGTCATTCATCGGCGGCCTTATCGTCCTGCCGATCTCGCTCATATTCATGGGATCGAGGATCTCCATACAGATGACGGCTGCCGACATCCCGCTCCTTGCGCTCGTCCTCGTCCTGACGGCTCTCGACTCAGCGGCGCTTGGCCTCCTCGTCGGGACCATCGTGAAGCCGTCGCAGATAGCGGCGATGTTCCCGGGCTTCCTGATGCCTGTCGTTTTCCTCGGCGCGATATTCTACACATGGCACCAGCTGTCGCCGATCCCTGTGATGCAGTATATAACGCTGATCGATCCGCTGACATGGGTAAATGAGAGCATCCGTGCGGTCATGACGCCGCAGATAGAGAGCCTGCCGCTCGCGCTGACGCTGCCTGGCATCGCTGCGTGGATAATCGGCCTCGGAGCAGTCGCTTTCAAACGTTTTGACAAAATGGTATATAACCACTGACATACGAATTATGATCCCCGGGTGATAGGGGAAAAAACAAAGCCGCGGGTATTCCGGTATCCGCGGTTTTTTCCTGTGAAAAATCGCTGCCGTGGGTCTATAATATTGAAAGCTATATATAGAAAGCTATATTTTTTAATGTAATAAAAGGAGCGCTGATGGATATCCGGGGCATTGCCGTTCAGGCACTTGGGTTCGCGGGGCTGGCGTGTTTCATAATTTCGTTCCAGCTCAGGGAAAACAGAAAACTTTTTTTAACGCAGCTCCTCGGGAGCACGATTTTTCTCATACAGTTCATCATGCTCGGGGCGTACAGCGGGAGTATCATTCTCGGGATAGGCGCGCTGAGGAATGTGATGCTGCTTGGGTATGACAGCCACCGCTGGATCAGGCGGAAAGAATGGGTACTCGTGTATCTCGCGGCTTTTGCCGCTGCCGTTTATTTCACGTGGGACGGCTGGACGAGCATGCTCGCGTTTGCCGCGGTCGCGTCGTGCACGATAGCGTACTGGACCGATAACGCGCTTTACATCCGTCTGGCGAACCTGCTGTGCGCTTCGCCGTGCTGGCTCGTGTATGATTTCATATACGGATCGTACGCCGGGATGGCGAATGAGATAATTTCGATCTGCTCAATACTTATTTCGATCTGCAGATTCGGGTGGAAAAGCCTCGGATCCTCCGGACAGGGCGGCCGTTCGTAGCCGCTCTTTTTTTTATGCTGTCGAATACTGAATATAAGGGTCTGGACATCGCATTTATGTGTCCGGAATGCTGTTTAACAACGCATGACAAACATGTATGGTATAATAAAATAAGTTAAATTAATCTATATGAATTACACCTGCTGCTGCCGAGGTCGTGGCGGGTTATGAAATGCCGGCGGAAGCTTTATTCGTGGCCGGTATATATGAGGGTTTGATTATGAAGGGGAAAAGATTATTAACAGCGATGCTCGCAGTCGTCACGGCGCTGTGCATGATGCTGGCGCCCGCGATCGATGTGAGTGCGGATGCAGCTAAGGCAGGTCAGCCGGCTTCTCAGGGCGAAACAGCATATGATATAGACGTTATCGACTGGTACGAGCTCGATGAGGAGCATAATATCACTTTCTACATTCCGATCGGAGCGTTCGGCGACAACGACGAGTACGAACCGGATGGCTGCGAAATAGAGAACGCCGACGTTCTCCAGTCGGTGAAAAGTGCAGCCGGATCAGACGACATCACGGAGGACGACGTCAGGGCGTATTCTTTCAACTTCTATAAGGAGAGCGGAAAATCGAACATGCAGCCGGAGCACCCGCTGCTCATCGAATTCACGAATCTTCCGAAGTCGTTTTTCGATACGTCGGCCGGCTCGCTCCACGCGTACAGCGTGAGCAGCGGCAGCGCACATGAGATCAAAATACACGAAACGAACAAGTTGGGCCGATCCGTAAAGGTCGAGGCTTCAAGCTTCGGGACGCTCGCGCTCGCCTTTGTTCCAAAATCAACAGGAGCCGGCGGCAGCGGTGACGGACCTGTACATTTTTCAAAGATATGGAGCCCGCTCACGAAAAGGGAGCCGGTAAGGGTCAGGGTCACGATACCGACTCAGGTCAGCGTCAGGACCGGAGTCGTCAGGAAGGCGGCCCCTTCAGGAAGATCCGCAGGAAACAGCAATGCGGATGTCTCCGTTTCGAATGTCACAAGGGTATCTGAAAACACATATAAGTGCGATACGACATTCACGGTAGATTTCGACGGCAGCCAGGACGCAGGCGTTAGAAAGGCGCTCGCGGCAAAAGGCGAACTTACTTCAGATGAAAAGCCTGTTTCTGACGATACAGTCACGTGGAACGAATCGGTGTCCGATTCGCAGCTGTCGTATTCCATCCTGGCCGGACTCCAGAAAAAGAGCGGTATCAGGTACGTTTCGGGCGGCCGCATGCTCGCCTCGCCTGAAGCTGATTTTGACTACAAAAATATGATCGTGACCGAGACAAAGCCTGACGGGACTCCGCTTACAGACTCAAAATTGCAGGAAGTTTCATACGATTCCAGTGCGGAGAGAATAGAACTCAACAATAGTGGTCGTGCCGATATAAATGTCAAAGTGAAGTGGATAGGCTATGGATATAAAGAGAAAAACAACATTGGAAATTTACCTGTGGATGCGGCCGAATTCAGCATCGTCGATAAGAGAAAAAATGAGCCTGTTTATGTAAGAACTTCCAGCGCGGAAAAGGATGAAGGGCAAGAATATTTTTGTGTTGACAGAAATGAAGACGGCTCACATGAGCGATGGAGAGAACGCGTAGCTATACTCAAATATGATAACAACGAGGGCTATACTTTTTCCAGTGACAAAGATTATACTCTGAGGGAGTACGTCGAGGATCCGGATTCCCCGGATTCCCTGGATCCCTATGAGGCAAAAATTATTCCTAAGACGTCAACAAAAACGGACTCTGGACAACCTGCGATAAATGCGTTCTGTGTCTTCAACGCCAGGCTGGGGAAAGCGAAGGTGACCGCGAAGTACGTCGGATTCGAAGGATCGTATCCGACCGGCATTGGCGCTTCCATGACGGAAACTGGCGGATCGGGTACGAAGTCATTCACGCTGCCGGACGATGACGGCGGATCCACGATGGTCAGCGGCCTCAGCCTTTATCATCTCGATGAGCTTGACAATACGGATTTTCTCGATTTCATCATGAGCGACGCCAACCGGCAGGTCATCGATTTCCCGGATTCCGCGGAAGATGTGACGTATGACGGGAATCCGGACCACGATAATTATTATAACATAATGAAGAGGGTCTGCACGCTGAAGCAGTACGGCTTAAATGTCGACAGCAGCCCATATTACACGGCGATTGTCAGAAAAACCGCTGCAGCAGGCGCGGTGAGCAAAAGCGCCGGCATAGAGCCGACCAAGGCCGGACAGAATGTTAATAACGCTGCGGCCGCGCCGGCTTTTGACAGCGGAATGATGAAATTCGCCGCGCCGGCCGGCGGATCGGGTGAGGAAGAACCGCCATTAGGGCCGGGACCTGACATCTATGGGATCGACTATAACTATGAAGTTACAGTAATGCCTGTCTACCGCGACATCAAAGTCACAAAGAAATGGGGCGAGGACACGAAGGCTCATCCTGTGACGGTCCGCCTCATGCGCGACGGTGTTTTTACAGGGCAGACGCTCATTTTGAATGAAGAAAACGGCTACACGGCATCATTCAGCAGGCTTCAGAAATACGACTATTCGGGCGGTTATCGCGAGTATAACTACACTGTGGAAGAAACCGGCGCCGGGAGCGATTACTGGAAAACGGCCACAGAAGGGTCGATGGACGACGGCTACGTGATCACCAACGACGCACCTCGCCGCTCGATCAGTGTCACGAAGAAATGGGGCAGGGGCACTAAACCTCAGGAGATCACTGTCCACCTGCTGCGCGACGGCAGGGATACGGGAAAAACAGTCACTCTGAACGGGGCGAACTCCTACACCGCTTCATTCGACGACCTCCCGAAGTACAACTACGAAAAGCCTGTCGGCGAAGACAGTTACGAAGAGTACAAGTACACCGTCAAAGAGGAAAACGACGATAAGTGGAAAGCCAAAGTCACAGGCTCCATGGAAGATGGCTTCACGATAACGAATAATAAAAAGAAGACCGGAAAGACAGACAATACAGGCAAGACGGACGATTCGGATAATAACGATGATAAGAAAGGTCCGAAGAAGACGGATAACCGCTCTAAGTGGCAGGGCGGAAAAAACGCTGACCGCAGGAACGGCACGGGCAGCGGAAAAGAGGGCTCTTCATCCCCGAGAACGGGCGACAGCGGGAGCATCGCACTTTGGGTCATCGTTCTTATCGGAGCGGCATCAGCCGCGGGAGCATTTTATTCCGGGAGAAAAAAGCATAACGCATAAGATCTAAAGATCGTTGATCAGCTCAGGGGCGCCGTCGGGCGCCTCTTTTTTATAAAAATTTATACAAAAAAATCATGCAGTATATTTTGTATTGAAAAATATCCATATTTCTAATGCGGCGAAAGTGTTTGATGTTACTAACTGGTGTATAATTCAATTGATATATTAGCCATATAAATTGGGGAATAATGTGGCGTTAATTTTGTGTGGTGCTACAAGAGTAAGTATTCATAGACTATCTTAAATCAGGGGGTATGAGGTAATGAAAACTTACAGGATGAAAAAATTTCTGGTCGCGCTCCTTTCGGCGCTGATCGTCGTATCGATGATGCCGGCGTTTATAGGCACGGCGGGAAAAGCGTATGCCGACGAAACGCCGACGGTCACGATAGCGGGGACGCCGCTGGAACCGGGAAAATGTTATAAGAACGTGCCCGAAAGCGGCAAAACGACAGGAGTCAAAGAAATCACGTCAGGTGATTACGACTACTATCTATCGGAGGACGGCACGGAGCTGAAACTGAACAGTGTCACGACTGACGCCCAGCTGTCTAACGACCCGAAAAATTGGATCGATGTTTCCGGCGGAACGCTGACGCTGAGTATTACCGGGAAAAATACAGTCACGTCGACCGGCGGGGCCGCGATTTCTCTAAACAACAGTGATCTCATATTAAAAGACGGCGGCAGCAGCGAGGATTCGCTGACGTTAGACGGCTCGGCCGGGATAGCAATAGATCAGGAAAACTGTACGATAACATCTTATACAAAAAAAGCGATATTAAAATGAACAAACGGGATCTATTCCGATACTGCAGCGAACCTGACTTTAATAGGCGTTTCCGGCGGCACAATAAATACTGATTCAGGATCCTCCGGAATTTACTTGGATCAGAAAAATGTGAATCTTCAACTGAAAAATGTTACAGCATCATTGCATGGCGAAGGGCATTCTATCAACGTGCCAAATGGAAATCTTGTAATAAATTGTGATGAGCAGAGTTATATCAAAGGCATTTGTACCGATAGTACTGGATATGGTTTGTACGTAGGCGGTAACTGCACGATCAATGGCGGAACGGCTTATTTTGGAGGAAAAGAGCCGGATGCTGAGGAAGGAGAAAATAATTATTGTGGAATAGGTGTAAAAAAGATTCTCACCGTAAATTCCGGCAAAGTGACAGGGTCTGGAAATGGTGCAGGTATTATTGCAGCAAACACTTTGACGACCGGCCAGGAATCGGCAACTGTAAAAGGTAAAGGAAGCATTGGAATTTTTGCTAAAAATTTGAAAATCGATTCTGATCATGCCGATATTGAGGGGACGGGCTCGGCAAACGGCATTATGGTGTCGAACATTGATATTTCGAAAGGCAAAGTCACTGGGAATGCAAGCAGCGACACAGTTTCTTATCCGTGCAGCGGGATTTACGCCAGCGGGCAGGTCGATATCACCGGAGGCACTGTTACCGGGGAAGCAACGGGTACGAGCGTTGAAGCCGGAATAAAGATAGGAAATTACAAAGAAACAGCAGAGGATGCGAAAAACGGCAAGACGGTAATGAATATATCCGGCGGAAAAGTCATCGCGAAGGGAGAAAGCGGAGCCGGAATCAAATCTGGCTGGGCTGCACAGACCAATAGCAACAGATATGGAGTGCAAAGTGAGCTGAACATCAGCGGAGGCACTGTAGAAGCGACCGGCACTGTAGGGATCAAGGCAACAAAAGACGGGGACACCATCAACCTCACCGGCGGCCACATCATCGCTGACGGAAAAGACAAAGGTGACTGCTTCAACAAGCAGCCGAATGTCGAAGACTGGAAGGCATATTACTGGCGAAAAGCCGCCTCTGAAGATTTCACGGCAAACGATAGCGAATCTTACAAATGGAACGCCAGCGAGAAATATGCCGAGCTGAAGGACAGACTGATCAACGTCAGCTTCGACGCGAACGGCGGTCAGGGCGGTCCGACAGGATCGACAGCTTTTAAGTACGGCTCCGACATGACGATCACCGATCTTCCTACAAGAGTTGGGTATACATTTGACGGCTACTACGACGCGAAGGAAGGCGGCACTAAGTACTGCAACCCAGACGGCACCAGCGCCAGACAGCTCGACAGGATCTCGGACTTTACTCTTTATGCCCACTGGACAGAAAACCCGCAGCCTGCTGTGTATTACACAGTGAAATTCGACACCGACGGCAGCAGCTCGATCGCCCCGAAGAGCGTCGAGAGCGGCAGCACGGTTTCAAAGCCTGATGATCCGACAAAAGACGGATACACATTCAAGGGCTGGTACACCGACAGGACATACAGCACGGAGTTCGACTTCACGAAGCCGATCACCGCAGACACGACCGTTTACGCAAAGTGGGAGAAAAACGCTCCGGTCGAGCCGGATAAACCTGTTGTAAAGGACTCGAAGCAGGTCCTGAACCTCAAAGCCACAAGACGCAGCAGCACATCCGAGACCCTCAGGTGGAACAGGATAAAAGGCGCGGCCGGCTACGACATCTATTTTGCAAAATGCGGCAAGACGCTGAAGAAGCTCCAGTCAACAAAGAGATTCACGCTTGTCAAGAAGAGCCTGAAAAAAGGCACGATCTACAAGTACAAGGTGAGAGCATACAAGATCGTTAACGGAAAGAAAACGTACATCGCGGCATCATATACGGCTCATGCCATAGCAGGCGGCTTCAACGCGAAGTACACCGACGCGAAAAAGATCAAAGTCTCGAAAAAGACCCTGACACTCAAAGCCGGAAAGACTGCAAAAATCTCAGCAAAGCAGACAAAGCTCAAGAGCGGTCATAAGTATCTCAAGCTCGCACACGCAGCGCTTTACAGATACAAGTCATCAGACACATCGATCGCCACGGTAAGCAGGACAGGCAAAGTAAAAGCAAAGAAATCCGGCACCTGCAGGATCTACATCTACGCCCAGAACGGGCTTGAGACGGCTACAACAATAGTTGTAAAGTAGCTGCGCCCTAGCCCGGCGATTGCGAGCCACGACGCAACACGGGGTTATAGTAACGATAAAATAAACCCTAGCCTTGCGATGATGACCTGACCCGGTGAACGCAGTGAACCGCGGCAGGTCACATGCAAAAGCGGCTGAGCGGCTGCTGCTGACTGCTTTGACGAGCCGCGCGGCTTTTACGAATCAAATCAGCTCAGGCACCCACACGGGTGTCCGGGCTGATATTTTTTTCGCCGAATATTTTTTCATCCGCCAAATCGAAATGTACACAGAGCCTGGAAGCTTTGAAAATACAAGATATCCGTCACACGTCCGTGCGGCGGGGGATTTTACGCATGGTGTATACTTGAATCAGAGATAATAATCAAAAGGGAAGGGATATATTTGAGAGAAAAGAAAAAAATCGACATTCTTAATGGTTCGGTCTGGAAAAACGTGCCGAGATTCGCGATACCTGTCGCGCTGACCGGGATACTCGAGCAGCTTTTCAACGCCGCCGACATAGCTGTCGTCGGACGTTTCACGGGCGCGCAGGGCGAGGTCAACATGGCTGCCGTCGGGGCGAACAGCCCGATAATCGGCCTCATACTGAACCTTTTCATAGGCATAGCGATCGGCGCGAACGTAGTCATTGCAAACGCCGTAGGTAGAAAAAACCAGCGAGACATCAGGAAAGCCGTGCAGACATCCGTGGCCTTCGCGTTCCTTACCGGCGTCGTCGTGGCTATTCTGGGCGAGTTCATAGCAGAACCGCTGCTCGACTCCATGAACGTCCCTGATGACGTTCTCCCGCAGGCCGTCCTTTATCTCAGGATCTACCTTACGGGACTGCCTGTGATCATGCTGTACAACTTTGAGTCAGCCATATTCAGGGGCGTAGGCGAAACGAGGCTCCCGCTCGCGGCACTTTCCGTGTCAGGCGTCCTGAACGTCATCCTGAACCTCATTTTCGTAATAAAACTCGGCATGACGGTGAACGGCGTCGCACTCGCGACAGTCATATCAAACCTCACGAGCTCTATCTTCCTGCTCGCAGTGCTCTCGAGGACAAAGCTCCCGATAAGGATAGAGATAAAAAAGATACGTATGTATAAGGATTCGCTCCTGAAGATCTTAAGCATCGGCGTGCCGGCCGGCATCCAGGGAGCAGTCTTCGCCATAGCGAACATACTCGTCCAGTCGGCGATAAACAGCCTCGGCACCACAGCCATAGCTGCCTCGAGCGCAGCCCTGAACATCGAGATCTTCTGCTACGACATGCTGAACTCGTTCAGCCAGGCCTGCACGACATTCGTCGGACAGAACTACGGAGCGGGGAAGACAGAACGCTGCAGAAAGGTCCTGAAAGTCTGCATGATCGAGGATTTCACGGCATCCGCGATCTGCATCATGATAGCGCTCTTCTTCGGGAAGCAGCTCCTCAGCCTGTTCAATACCGACCCGGAAGTCATCAGGCTCGGCTATCAGAGACTGTGCATCATTTTCGCTGCATATACGTTCAGCATGCTTTATGAAGTCATGTCAGGGTATATGAGAGGGTTCGGCATATCGCTCGTGCCGGCTGTACTCACGACGATAGGCGTCTGCGGCACGAGGTTCGCGTGGATCTACATGGTCTTCCCGCATTTCAACACGTTCAGGTCGATCATCATGGTCTACCCGGTGAGTCTTGGGATAACTGCAGTGCTGATCCTGTTCGCGCTGCTGTGGTACAGGCCTTCGAGGAAAAAAGCGGAAGAGCTCAATAAGTGTTCCTGATTTTTCCGCATTGATAGCCTGATAGGGGCAGGATGATAGTATTTCGATGTTCCTGTTTTTTTGGTTCGATAACGGCAGGACTATTGTATAATAGATAAATAATGGAAAAAGAGATTTTTGTCTGTTCTGTGAGCATGCTCGCCAAAGTCTGCCCGCAGGTTTTTTATGATGAAAATTTCTCTATGTTTTTTGAAGCGACTGCAGCAAACTGCAGCTCTCATTTGTATTTATAGATGAGAGGAATTGTAACTACAGTGGAGGAAACCGGTGCAGACACCAGTGGAACAGCTGCTGCATGACAATGGGACATCGCTCCTTCGTTATGCCTACAGTTTCTTGAGAAATGAAAGCGATGCGGAGAACATCGTCCAGGACACCTTCCTTCAATACATCAGGAAGGCGCCTGACTTTGAAAATGAAAAACATGAAAAAGCATGGCTCTTCCGGGTAGCAGGCAATTTGTGCAGGAACGAACTGAGTTACAGCAAAAGGCACCAGTCCGATGAACTGAACGAACAGCTCGTGGCGGAGGAGCGGCAGGACCTCGGGTTCGTATGGGAAGCTGTCGAAGAGCTCCCGGAAAACTATCGCTCGGCGATACACCTTTTTTACCAGGAAGAGATGACGACGGCGGAGATAGCGGAAGTGCTCGAGGTAAGTGAAGGGACAGTCAGATCGTGGCTCACAAGAGCGAGGAAAAAATTAAAGACAGTGCTCAGGGAGGAGTATGATTTCTATGAGTAAGTACGAAGAAACCATGGAACACCTTGAGCTTTCGCCTGAAGCTGAGGAAAGGATACTCGGACGACTGAAGGAAGAAGAGGCACTGCTGGCAAAGGCGGCTTCTGACGGGGCGTCAAAGGGCGTTTCCGATGAGACCGTGAAAAAGGCAGCAGAGCCGAAGCACGCACCTGTCACATACAGGCGCAGACACAGCCGGATATACAAATTCGCAGTGGAAGCTGTCGCGGCAGCGCTCATCTGCTTCAT
>JBJETC010000221.1:0-1860 GCA_051883115.1 Anaerovoracaceae bacterium | reverse complement strand
CAGGAGCAGTTCGCACAGAAGATAAATGTGACGAGACAGGCCGTATCTAACTGGGAGAACGACAAGAACCTCCCTGACATAGAAACTCTCATAATAATATCGACGACATTCAACGTCTCCCTCGACGATCTTATTTTAGGAGGAAGAGAAGATATGAACAAAATGACGGAAAAACTGATCAATGACGGAAGTGAAACGAAGCGCGCGAGGATGAACATGATATCGACGCTGATAGGGGCGTTCCTGATCGTGATGGGCGCGATGTGCTTTTTCATAAAGGCGAATTCTGTCGAGTACATCGACAAGTCGGGCATACTGCATGAGAACTTTTATCTCCTGCCTGTAGGCTTCGCGTTCGCCGCGGCAGGAGTGCTCGTGATATTCGTTTCCTGCGTGTCTGTCCTTGTGAAGAGGCATAAGGAGAACAAAAAAGAGGATAAATAGGATAAGGTAAAAGGTTTATCTAGGCGGGAGTGTTTCTCCCGTCTTATTTTTTTGAAAATATATTGACCAAGCGGTCGATTTGTCTTATCATATTGAATGTTGACCGGACGGTCAATAATTTGCAAAGCAAAATCACAGACTGACAGGAGTTCTTTCATGAACAGAGAAGAAAAAAACTCGATCACACGCGAGAAGATCATGAAAAGCGCTGTGGCGGAATTCGCCGCACACGGCTACACAGGCGCCTCGATGAACGCGGTATCGTCAGGCGGCGGTATATCGAAAGGGATCATTTATCATTATTTTAACTCAAAGAGTGAACTTTATCTTTCATGCGTGAGTTACTGTATCAACGATATGGCATCATCGATCAACGAGAAGATGTCAGATGAGAGCGGGGATGCAGCTGATTCCTATTTCGATGCGAGGATAGATTTTCTCGGATCGAACCCGGAAGAAGCGAAGATATTCTGCGAGGCGGTGCTTGACCCGCCGGAGGGCCTTTCCGGAGAGATAAAAAAACTCAGGAAACCGCTTGATGATCTGAATATAAAGATCTTTGACAAGATAACAGCCGCACATGAGATAAGGCATGACCTTGACCGCGACGAAGCCGTGAACGTCTTCAGGATGCTTCAGGACAGCATAAACAGGAGCTTCAGGGAAGACGGAGGCGCGCTCACGAAAGAGCGCATTAAAGCGCACGAAAAGGAGTGCCGTGATGCGGTGTCGGTTTTCCTTTACGGGATAATCGCAAGGTAAAAGGGAAAGTAATGATAGAAAGGGATCTTTATATGACAGCGGGATTTTTTATCAGATGGATAGTGGTGCTTGCGGCCGCGTATTTCTGCGGCATGCTCGTATCAAAAGCAAAGATGCCTGCTATACTCGGCTGGCTGATCGCAGGGATGCTGCTAGGGCCGCATGCGGCCGGCGTAATGCCTCAGAAGCTCATGGACAGCGAGGTGTACGGCATCATCATAATATGGATGCAGTGCTCGTTCGGACTCATGCTCGGGACGGAGCTGGTATGGAGAAAGATAAAAAGCTACGGCAGGGCGCTCATGGTGACGACGCTGACGCAGTCGCTCGGGACGTTCATCGTAGTTTCGGCGGTGTTCGGAGTCATATTCGCACTCACAGGCATACCGGTATATCTCGCCCTCGCATTCGGAGGCATAGCGCTTGCCACGGCGCCTGCGCCGGCTCTTTCTATAGTAAGAGAATTCCACACGAGAGGGCCTGTGACAGACACGCTGCTCCCTATGGCGATACTCGATGACATCGTAGGGATAGTAGTGTTTTTCTCTGTTGACTCGCTCATCGCAAAAATCGTCTCAGGCGGCGCGCTTCCAATGTACATGATACCTGTGATGATCGCTGTGCCTATACTCATAGGCATAGCGGCAGGGTTCC
>JBJETC010000220.1:0-1870 GCA_051883115.1 Anaerovoracaceae bacterium | reverse complement strand
CATCTCTGTGCAGTTGTGCTTTTCGCCAGGTCTGTTGATGTAGTTTGCGGTGCCCTTTCCTGCAAGACGGATAGCAAGCTGTGTGCCGTCTTCAAGAACAGCGCGGAAGTTCTTGTTCGTGAGTCCTCCCGGCATGAGCTCGATGCTCTTGAGCTCCTGTTTGAACATCAGCCTTGTGATGTTGATAAGGTTCAGAAGATCAGCAGACTCGTCTTCGTGAAGAAGCCCCTCAAGTGTAAGCAGGTTTTTGTTTTCATTTTCCATGACAATGAACTCCTTTCTTTATCATTCATTTTCATCGGTGAATGCTGCGCCAGGTCTTCATTTCATATCTGACCCCGGCAGCCATTTGATGGCACCTCTCTGCTCATCATCTATGTGCTTCTCGATTTGATTCGCAGCGGTCGGTACGCATCAGCTCTTTTTTAACTATCTGAAGCGTAACGTTTTGTGTAACACAAAGGTCAAGGGCTTTTTTATAATTTCTTTAAATATTTCGTTACATTTTCTTAACACATTGAAATTAACGCATCACAGACTCTGTATAAATTTTGCCCCATTTTCTTTTATGTATCAACCGGCTCTTTCAGAGCCCAAATATGGTAAAATATAGGCGGAGAAAGATAGCATATCCTTTGTCTATGTGCATGCTGCGGACATCAGGATAAAATACATCAACGTATAAAATCACTAAAGCACGGAGACATTCAAGCAAAAGCATGGAGGCATGGAGGGCTGATAAAATGAGCAGTAAGAAAGATATGCTTACTATCACTGAGATCGCATCTCTTCGCGGTGTGACGAGCGAAACGATGCGCTACTATGACAGGATCGGCCTGCTTAAACCGGCTTACATCGATCCTGAAACTAATTACAGGTATTATTCCATACGCCAGTACGAGCGCCTCGGCACCATCAAGGAGCTGAGAGAGCTCGGCATGTCCATCAAGGAGATACAGGAGTATTTCGACAACAGGAATGTGAAAAAATCAGCCGAGATACTGCGCCATCACTATCACCTGCTGCAGGAGGACATCCGCAAGAAGATGATGATAGGGAAAGTCATGGCGGAAAAGCTGCATTTCCTTGAAGACCTCGACATGACGATGGAAACAGACGTTGTCTACGAAACATACTTCGATGAAAGGTACATGATCACGTTCGGCGAACCTGCCGGCGGCCCCCGCGAGCACGCCTTCGCTTTCACTAAGCTCGAGAACTACCTTCAGGAGACGGCTCCAATACTCGCCAGCAACAGGGTCGGCGTCTACTGCGACGAAAAGATACTCTACCCGAGCAAGGGATTTATCCCGTCGTACCCTATGATCCTCCTGGAAAACGGCAGTCTCGATTCCGAATACAAGGTGAAGATCCCGAAAGGACGCTACCTTTGCCTCGACTACAGGAACGGGAGCCTCGAGCAGTACCATAAGTCGTTCGACCTGATCCGCGATTACCTCAGGGTACAGGATCTTAAGATCACAGGAAAGATCCTCCAGCTCTACCTCGTTGACAAGACCCTGACAGATAACCCTCATGAGAGGATAATGGAGATACAGGTCCCTGTCGAGGATAAGGACGATAAAGTGGATGAACTGCCGCGGTAATGTCTGCCCGGATCTGTATCGGATCCGTATATGTAAGAAAAAAAGCTGCCGATCACGCATACCGGGGCAGGTGCGTGAAACGACAGCTTGTTTTTTTGGAATCTGTTTTTTGAGGAGAAAGTTATTTTATCTATCATCCGGTCATAAGCCGGCTTTTAATGTCTTGCCTCTTCAGTCCGAGTTTTCATGCCATCACTATTTATCGAATGTGATGTGGTTCTTCTTGCGGTAAGCTACATGGGAGATGAACTCCTGCATGAGGC
>JBJETC010000219.1:0-1873 GCA_051883115.1 Anaerovoracaceae bacterium | reverse complement strand
GAATCTATGTACCAGTCCTTGATACCGTGCTCCTTCATGAGGGCCTTGTGCTCTTCCGTGAGCACGAGGTTCTTTTTCCTGACTTCCTCCATGATGCGGAACGAGCTTTCGTTGTCTATGCCGTTCAAAATGAGGAAGTTCATGATGTCGTCACGTGTCGATATCACTTCACGCATCGTAGCGACGCCGCTCCTGATATAGTCCTGGGCGTTGTTCAGCCACACATCCGTTCCGTGAGAGAAACCCGACATCCTGACGAGGTCCTCGAAACGCTGCGGCTTGATATCGTCGAGCATCTGCATCGTGAAGCTAGTGCCGAATTCCGGTATGGCATATGTGCCGTGCGTGAACCTGTAGTCAGGGTCTTTTATGTTCAGGGCTTCTATGCCGTTGAATATCGAAAGTACCGTCCTGTCCGTGAGGTCGACGTTCATCGGGTCGACGCCTGTCATATCCTGGAGCTGTCTTATCTGCGAAGGGACGTTGTGTCCGAGGATATCGAGCTTCAGAAGGTTTTTATCTATCTTATGGTAATCGAAGTGCGTCGTTACTATATCTGTCTTCGTATCATTCGCCGGGTGCTGCACAGGGCAGAACTCGTATATCTCGTGATCGTCAGGGACGATGATGATGCCGCCCGGATGCTGGCCTGTCGTCCTCTTGACGCCGGTGCATCCCTGCGTGAGCCTCATGCTCTCGTACGTGTTCACCGGCATCCCTATGTCCTGGAAATACTTTGAGACAAAGGCTGCGGCAGTCTTCTCGGCTACCGTGCCTACTGTACCTGCCTTGTAAACGTTTTTCTCACCGAATATGACTCCGACGTATTTGTGGGCTCTCGGCTGGTATTCTCCGGCGAAGTTAAGGTCTATATCAGGCTCCTTGTTCCCGTTGAATCCGAGGAACGTAGCGAACGGTATGTTGAAGCCGTCGCGCTTGAGCGGCGTGCCGCACTTCGGGCAGTCTTTCTCAGGCATGTCTATACCGTTATCGTACTTCTGCATGTCGCCCCATTCGAGGTAGTGGCACTTCGGGCAGATGTAATGCGGCTCGAGCGGGTTTACCTCGGTGATGCCGGCCATAGTGGCGGCAAAAGAAGATCCTACAGATCCTCTCGAACCTACGAGGTATCCGTCCTCATTCGATTTCTTTACGAGCATCTGCGCGGAAACGTACATGACTGCGTATCCGTTGTTTATGATCGCGCCGAGCTCTGTCTCGAGTCTGTCCCTTATCCTGTCAGGAAGCGGATCTCCGTATATACGCCTTGCGTTTTCCTCGCATGTCGTCCTGAGCGTCTCCTCGGCTCCCTTGATCTTAGGCGGATATTTTTCGTCAGGCACAGGCTTTATGCCCTCGTCTATCCAGCCGGCGACCTTATTTGTATTGTCGATGACGACCTCTCTGGCTTTTTCCTCGCCGAGATAGGAGAACTCGTCCATCATCTCGTTTGTAGTCCTGAGATACAGGCCGTGGCCGTTTTCGGCGTCCTTGAAGCCCATGCTCTTCAGGATGATGTTCCTGAATATGGCTGATTCAGGTTCGTCGTAATGCGCGTCAGTCGTCGCTACGACCGGTTTACCGAGCTTTTCTCCGAGCTCGACTATCTTTCTGTTGTTATCTCTGAGCTCCTCTTCGGAAGTGTACGTCCCGTTCCTCAGGAGGAATTCGTTGTTCACGACCGGCTGTATCTCGAGATAATCGTAGTAGGAAGCTATCCTGAGAAGATCTTCATCCGGGCGTCCCTCCTCTATGGCCCTGTAAAGCTCGCCGGCTTCGCATGCCGAGCCGAGTATTATATTTTCTCTGTATTTGTCGAGGACAGACCTCGGGAGTCTCGGCTTGCGGTAGAAATAGTCGAGGTGGGAAAAAG
>JBJETC010000218.1:0-1887 GCA_051883115.1 Anaerovoracaceae bacterium | reverse complement strand
CTCCGCTTCAGGGCAGCTGTAGGCAAAGAAACAAGCCGAATATCCTATAGCTGTTCCTATCTCCAGTATACGAGCCGGTTTTTTCAGCTTGAGGAGTATGGATATAAGAGATTCGGCTTCTTTTCTTATCACAGGCACCTTGCCGTGCTCGCAGACATTCCTGAACGGTACGAGTTTCTCGTTTACCGGTCTGTAACTCTTGTTGATGTACTCTATAACGTTAATATCTGTAATATCCGGTGTTTCTATCAATTGCTGTTTCCCTGTGCTTTTTTCTTTGCTTTGTAATAAGCGTTCTTATCCTTGAGGAAAGCTTTGTATGAGCTTTCGAATACCATCGTGTTGTCGAGCTTGTCACTCAGGACAAAATATAAATAGTTCGTCTTTGCAGGATAAAGGGCTGCCTTGATGGAACTCTCGCCCGGTGAACATATAGGTCCTGCCGGGAGTCCCGAATGCTTGTACGTGTTGTACTCGGACTTCAGCGTCGTATCCTTGTTGGAAAGCTCGTCTTTTCTCTCGCTTTCAAGGCTGAGAGCGTACTGTATCGTAGAATCCATCTGGAGGTTCTTGCCTATGTCGAGCCTGTTGTAGATAACGCTCGCCACGTTTTTCCTGTCTTTGTCGGCGCCGCATTCCTTTTCTATTATGGAAGCGATTATGATGATCTCGTTTTCCGAATAGCCGAGCTCCTTTGCTCTTGCCTCGTACTTATCAGTAAAGACCGTCTTGTACTTGTCGAGCATCTGCTTTATGATCTGATCGGCCGACTCAGTCTTGCTCACCATATATGTCGAAGGGAAAAGATATCCTTCGAGAATGTGGTCGCCCTTCTGAGCATCCTTGAGGAAGCTGTACTGCTTTCTCCACTTTGACGATTCGAGCTCCTTGATGAAAACATCCTTGTTGACTATCCCGAGACTTGACAGCTTGTCTGCCACATCGTATTCCGTGTATCCTTCCTGGATAGTGACACTTATCATGTCTGTCTTTCCCTTTTCGAGCGTCTCTGCGATATCATCAGCCGACATGTCAGCCGAGAGCGCATAGGAACCCGCCTGGAACTTGTTCGAGAACTTCTTTACTCTCGCATAGACCTTGAACTCAGCCGAAGATCCTATCACTCCGTTCTTTTCAAGGATATCGGCAATATTGTCTATCGTCGCTCCTTCCGGTATCTCGACCTGGATTATCGTATCGTCATTCGGCTTGTATGGATTGCCGAGACTTTCCAGGTAGAATATCGCCCCTATGAGCGCTATAGCCAGCAGGAATATGATGATGACCACGAGCTTGACAGCGCTGGCCGGTTTTCGGTTCCTGCTCTTTGCTTTTTTCGACATATGATCTTTCTCCTGTAATATTTGTTTTTTGTTTTTAAAAAATTAAAGGATGTCTCACACAGGCATCCTTTAATCAACGTCGTCTTATTTAGATCTTCCGAGGTATTCACCTGTTCTTGTATCTATCTGGATCTTTTCTCCTCTTTCAATGAAAATAGGAACCTGGATAACAGCGCCTGTCTCAACAGTTGCAGCCTTTGTAACGTTTGTGGCTGTATCTCCCTTGACACCCGGCTCTGTGTCGATAACCTCAAGGTCAACAAAGTTCGGAGCGTCTACTTCGAAAGGCTTTCCTTCGTAGAACTTGATCGTCGCTTCGTCGTTCTCTCTGATGTACTGGATGGCGTCCTTTACGTCATCGTATGCGATAGGGATCTGCTCATATGTCTCTTCATCCATGAAGTAATAAAGATCTCCGTCGTTGTAGAGGTACTGCATCTGCTTTGTGTCGATGTGTGCCTGATTGAACTTGTCATTAGGGTTGAACGCTTCTTCTCTGATCGTTCCCGTAATGATGTTCTTGTACTTCGTTCTTACGAATGCA
>JBJETC010000217.1:0-1887 GCA_051883115.1 Anaerovoracaceae bacterium | reverse complement strand
TTTTTCCGTATTTCGTGCTGGATGCGTTCTGGATGACGGCAACGCAGCAGTCGAGGTTTTCGAGCTTCAGAAGCTCATATATGCGAAGGCTTTTTCCCGCCTGGATGTGGTCGAGGACTATGCCTGTATTTACTCCATCTATATTCATTTTTCCCTCCTATTTAAGTCCGAGAAGATAGAGGATGAGCGCCATCCTGATGTGCTTGCCGCAGAGTGCCTGGTAGAAGTAGCAGGCGCGCGGGTCGTCATCGACTTCGACGGCGATCTCGTTGACTCTCGGGAGCGGGTGCATGACGATCATGTCCTTTTTCGCCGGTTTCAGTTTGTCGAGCGTGAGGATGTAGCTGTCGCGCAGTCTTACGTAATCCTCTTCGTTGAAGAATCTCTCTTTCTGGACTCTCGTCATGTAGAGGATGTCGAGGAAAGGCATTGCGTCCTCGAGCTTCTCGAATTCCTGCCATTCAGCGCCCGCGGCGTTCATTTTTTCCTTCATGTAGTCAGGCAGCCTGAGTTCCGGCGGCGAGATGAGGAGGAATTTTATATTGTCGTATCTCAGCAGTGCTGTGATGAGCGAATGCACCGTGCGGCCGAATTTCAGGTCGCCGCAGAAGCCTATGGTAAAGTTCCCGAACTCGCCTTTTTTCCTGTGTATGGTGAGGAGGTCGGTCAGCGTCTGGGTCGGGTGGAAATGGCCTCCGTCGCCGGCGTTTATGATAGGGATCCTCGTCTTTGTGGCTGCTACGAGCGGAGCGCCTTCCTTAGGGTGGCGCATCGCGATGATGTCTGCGTAGCATCCGACCATGATCGTCGTATCAGCAACGCTCTCGCCCTTTGTCGCAGAACTCGATGACGCGTCGTCGAAGCCCAGGACGTTCCCGCCGAGTTCCATCATTGCAGAGGTGAAGCTGAGCCTCGTCCTCGTGCTCGGCTCGAAAAACAGTGTCGCGAGCTTCTTGTGCGCGCAGATGTCCTGGTAGTCCTCTTTGTGGGCAACGATGTCATCTGCTGTCTCGATGAGGTGATCTATCTCATCTGTAGAAAGGTCAGTGATGTTGATAACACTTCTTACGCCGTACTTGTTGACCATTATTCAGCCTCCTTCATCCAGCTCTCGTCCGACGGATCGTCACGGAACTTCAGGATCTTGTTTTTCTCGTCCTCAGTGATGTAGTTTGACGCGACAGCCGTGTCGACGAGCGTGTCCAGGTCGCACAGGCTGTGGTTCACGAGCCCTGCCTCAGCGAGCCTTTCCTCTGACTTCTTCATGCCGTATGTGAAAATGCTCGCGATGCCGAGCACGTCGACTCCGGCTTCTCTCAGAGCTTCAGCCGTCTCGCAAGCCGAGCCCGCTGTTGAGATCAGGTCTTCGATGACGACAGCCTTCTGGCCTTTCGTGAACTTGCCTTCGATCCTGTTCTGGCGTCCGTGCGTCTTGTTCGATCCTCTCACGTATCCCATAGGAAGATCCATGATATATCCGACGATAGCCGCGTGTGCGATGCCGGCTGTGCTCGTCCCCATGAGGAGTTCGCAGTCCGGGTAATATTCCCTTATGAGGTCGGCAAAGCCATTCTCGATGATCGTCCTTACGTCAGGCGCTGTGAGCGTAAGCCTGTTGTCGCAGTAGACAGGGCTCTTTATGCCGCTTGCCCATGTGAAAGGTTCTGACGGGCGTAAAAAGACCGCCTCGATAGAGAGAAGACCTTTCGCGATCTCTTCCTTCTGTTTTTTCTGGTCCATATCGTGATCCTCCTTTGTGTTATGAGAAAAAAACTTACTTTGAAAAAAGGCGGCGCCTCGCCGGGCCGCCCCGATTTTGCCCAAAAAAACAGCCGCTTTCGCGGCCATGTGTTATATGAATTCTTCAAGACATCTGATATATGCGCC
>JBJETC010000216.1:0-1889 GCA_051883115.1 Anaerovoracaceae bacterium | reverse complement strand
AAAAGGCATGAAGATGATTGGCACTCCTATATCGAAGCTCGACATCCCTAAAGACATCCTTATCGCAGCGATCCACCACGATAACAGACTTATCATCCCTGACGGCGACACAGCCATCCAGGACGGCGACAGAGTCATCATCCTCAGCCTTCTCACTGATATCGGCGATATAGAGAAGTTAATGAAGGAAGTTAAATAAAGTATTTTAATATAGTAGAAAATATAGTAGTAAAAAGGACTTAAATAAGGAAGCAAACAGCAAATCAGTCCTGCGGGATCCGATGGTCCCGCGCTGATCTGTCTTTCTGATGAGAGTTACAAAATGACAGTTAACATAAAACAATCTTTAGCGATACTGGGCATCATGATTTCCATCCTCGGAGTGTGCATGGTGCCTTCACTTATTGTTGCGCTTTATTACGGTGAAGTCTCGTGCGCGTCTATTTTCGCGGTAACGATACTGCTCTGCCTGATACCTGGCGCTCTTATATATTTTTTCCATCCTAAGAAGCTTCTTCACATAAAAGCGAGGGATGGTTTTTTCATAGTTACGGCCGCGTGGCTGCTTTACTCAGCGATAAGCACGATACCTTTCATCGCGTCGGGCTCGATCCCGAACTTCATAGACGCGTTCTTTGAAATGTGTTCCGGCTACTCTACCACAGGCTCGACCATACTGACAGACATAGAGTCGCTGCCGAAATCGATGCTCTTCTTCCGCTCATTCACTCACTGGATAGGCGGTATGGGGATCATCGTTTTTACGACGGCGGTGCTGCCTAATATAGGGGTCGAGGGACAGATAATCGCGAACGACGAGACTCCTGGTCCGACAAAGGACAAGGTCTCCGCTAAGTACTCCGATAACGCCCGCAATCTCTACATCCTCTATTTCATCATAACCATGATCGAGACGGTCATGCTCATGTTTGGAGGGCTCAGTCTTTACGACGCGCTCATCCAGACGTTCGGTACAGTAGGTACAGGAGGATTCTCGAATTACGCAGACAGTATAGGGCATTTCGGCAGCCTTTACGTTTACTGGGTCATCACGTTCTTCATGATGGTATGCGGAACGAACTTCGGCCTGTATTTCGTCCTGTTCAAGGACGGATTCATGGCGATGCTGAGGGACGGAGAGTTCAGGCTCTACCTCATCATTTATTTCGCCTGCTCGATATTCGCTTCGCTTGACTGCATAGTGAAGCACATGTACAAACAGGGGATCGCCTACTCCATAACATCAGGGTTTTTCCATGTGGCGTCGATAATGACGACTACAGGCTACGCGCTAGATGACTTCAACCTCTGGCCTACTTTCGCAAAGATGATGCTGCTTGTCGTATTCATGACAGGCGCCTGCTCATCGTCTACAGGAGGCGGACCGAAGATCATCAGGATCCTCGTTTCGCTGAAACTCATCAGACGAGGCATTTCGGTAAAACTTCATCCTAACAGGGTCTACCCTATCAAGGTCAACGGCAAGGCGCTGCCGACGAATGTCGTTACGAACATAGCGAACTTCATGTTCTTCTATTTCGTAGTGCTTTTCGCCGGCTGGATCATCGTGTCTATGAACGGATATGATCTCGTGACGTCTTTCACAGCGTCACTGACCTGCCTCGGAAATGTAGGACCGGGATTTTCTCTCGTAGGGCCTGCCGGGAATTTCTCGATATTCAACGGATTCACGAAGATCGTGCTCGCGCTTCTCATGATCGCGGGAAGACTCGAGCTCTTCACGTTCTTCATGGTATTCTCGCCGCATTACTGGAACTCGAACAGAGCGTGATCAGGAGGAGGAAAGATGTCATCTACAATCAGAAAACAGATGCTCAGGATGCTGTCTGTCATCCTCATTACAGAGGGAGCTGCCATGCTCCTCGTTG
>JBJETC010000215.1:0-1892 GCA_051883115.1 Anaerovoracaceae bacterium | reverse complement strand
AGGCGATCACTCGTCAAAAGGGAAAATCACCTTATCCATAAAAAACGTACTAAATATTTATTTTACATATATTACGTAAAAAAATAAAGACCCTCGCGGGCCTTTATCACTCGAGCCTTTACTCGTGAAGGCTCTATTTTTTCAGTTCTATGATCACCCTTCTGTAAGGGTCCTGGCCTTCGCTCCTCGTCGTGACCATTGGGTCGTTCTGGAGTTCAGCGTGTATGACCTTTCTCTCGTACGGGTTCATCGGGTCAAGCTTGATGTCTCTGCCTGTCTTGACTGCTTTCCTCGCCATCTTGTCAGCGAGCTGCTCAAGCGTCCTCTCTCTTCTCTCCCTGTAGTTCTCAGCGTCGATCACAACTTTAACGTAGTTGTTGTGCTCCTTGTTGACTACAAGGCTCGTGAGATACTGGATTGCGTCAAGCGTCTGACCTCTCCTGCCGATGATCGTTCCGCAGTCGTCGCCTGTCATCTCGATGTAGATATTGTCCTCGTCAGCTCTCGCTGTCATGTCGATATCGAGTCCCATCTCATCGCACAGTCCCTTGAGGAAATCAAGGGCCGGATGGCTGTCGCACTCAGGGAGTTCCTGCATGCGCTTGTTGAAATCAAGGCTGTCCGCCGCTACGTTAGGTGTGAGGACATCTATATCCTCGAGCGCTGAAAGCGGCTTCTTCTTGAACTCGTGCTTCGGTCTGTTCTTGTAGTAATCCGAATCTATGGCTTCATGGTTTTCGTCGTAGAAAACCTTGTCTTTCTCAGGATTTTCCTCGGCTTTTACGGCTTTTTCCGCCTTAACGGCCTTTTCCCCGCTCTGTTTTTTCTCTTTATGTTCTTCTGCAGGTTCCTGAGATTTCTTTTCAACTCTTACTTTAGCTAATTTTGAGCCGATCCCGAGAAATCCTCTTGAAGGCTCTTCGAGAACGGTCACATTAACCTCATCTCTGGAGCATTTGAGATCCTTCAGTGCAAGTTCCACTGCGGACTCTACGTCATCGCCCCATTTCTCAGTAACTTCCATTAAAAATTCTCCTGTTTATCAATTAAGCAGCTTTTACGCGCTTTTTCTTCTTTCCGGCTTCTTTTTCCTCCTGCATCTTCTTCCTGAGAGATCTGAATCTGAAGTCAAAGAAGATCTGGATGAACTGGCTCACGAACCAGTAAAGTGCAAGTCCTGCAGGGTATGTCTTTGCCAGCCATACGATCATGATAGGGAAAATGTACTTCATCATGATGTTCATCGCTCCGCCGTTCTGCTGCGGCATAGCGCCGTTCTGCGACGTTAGGTAGAATGAGATGAATGTGCAGACTCCCGAAAGTATAGGAAGGATCCATGGATCCGGCTGCGCAAGGTCGTTTATCCACAGAAAGCTCTCGTGGATGGCGAATACCATCGTGTCATTGTTGATGAACGAGAGCGGGTTGCGGAGAAGTGCGAAAAGTCCCATGATGATGACCATCTGGATGATCATCGGGAGACACCCCGCGGTTGGATTCACGTTTTCTTCCTTATACAGCTCCGCGATCTTCTGGTTCATCATGTCCCTGTCGTCCGCGTATCTGCGCTGTATTTCCTGCAGCTTCGGCTGGATGTCCTGCATGCCTGCCGTTGATAATATCTGGTTCTTGTAAGCCGGGTAAAGGGCGAACTTGACTATCGCCGTGAGTATCGCAAGCGTGATACCGTAATTCCCGACAAGCTGGTAAAGTCCGTAAAGCGCCCATGCAAGCGGTTTAGCCAGTACCGCCAATATTGTGTTCATTAGCTCGTTTCCTCCGAATAAGTCATTTGAGCGGATCGTATCCGCCCGGATTTCCGGGGTGGCATCTCAGGATCCTTTTTACCCCGAGATATGTCCCCTTTATAGGCCCATATTTTTTCAGCGCCT
>JBJETC010000214.1:0-1896 GCA_051883115.1 Anaerovoracaceae bacterium | reverse complement strand
GAACGCGAAGCCGGACGGCGTTTTCATAACGAACGGGCCGGGAGACCCTTCGTGCGCTCAGGACGAGGTCAAAATCATAGAGAAGCTCATAACGAACAGCAATTACGGTCCCGGCCAGATGCCTATATTCGGTATCTGCATGGGACATCAGCTCATAGCTCTCGCCTGCGGGGGAAAGACGTTCAAGCTGAAATACGGCCACAGAGGCTGCAACCACGGCGTCTTCGACAAGAACACGGGCAGGAGCTTCATAACATCGCAGAACCACGGATACGCCGTACAGCCTGAGAGCATCATCCTTCACGGTTTGGAACTCACGCAGATAAACCTGAACGACGGCACTGTCGAAGGCATGGAGCACATAAGCAAGCCTGTCTTTTCACTGCAGTTCCATCCTGAATCGAACCCGGGACCGAACGATACCGGATTCATGTTCGATAAGTTCATCAAGCTTATGGAAGGAGGGAGACTGTAATGCCAAGGGATTTTACGCTTAAGAAAGTCATGATAATAGGTTCCGGCCCGATCGTCATCGGCCAGGCGGCAGAGTTCGACTATGCCGGGACACAGGCCTGCAAGGCCATAGGCGAAGAGGGCATAGAGACTGTCCTCATCAACAGCAACCCTGCGACGATCATGACAGACCAGGGCATAGCTGACAGGGTGTACATCCAGCCAATCACAGGCGAAGCCGTGACGCAGATCATAGAAAAGGAAAAACCTGACGGCATCCTCGCGGGATTCGGTGGCCAGACGGCTCTGAACCTCGCCATCAAGCTCGATGACGAAGGAGTTTTCGAGAAAAACGGCGTCAAGCTGCTCGGTGTGAATAAGGAGAGCATCCACAACGCCGAGGACAGGGACGCGTTCAAGGAGCTCATGGAGAGGATCGGCGAGCCTACACCTCCGAGCGAGATAGCGACGAGCGTTGAGGAAGCTGAGAAAATAGCTGATGAGATCGGATACCCTGTGATCATCAGACCGGCTTACACTCTCGGCGGAACGGGAGGCGGCATCGCGTCCAACCACGACGAACTCGTTGAACACACGAAGATGGGCATAGAGAAGAGCGCCATCGGCCAGGTCCTCGTCGAGAAATCAGTCGCGGGCTGGAAAGAGATAGAGTTCGAGGTGATGCGCGATCACAGGGATAACTGCATCATCATCTGCAGCATGGAGAACTTAGACCCTGCCGGCATCCACACAGGAGACAGCATAGTCGTAGCTCCTACACAGACACTAAACGATACGCAGTACCAGATGCTCAGAGATTCCGCGCTCAAGATCATCAGGGCGCTGAACATAGAGGGCGGCTGCAACGTCCAGTTCGCGATGGACCCGGACAAGGACGAGTACATAGTAATAGAAGTAAATCCTCGTGTGAGCCGTTCATCCGCGCTCGCTTCAAAGGCCGCAGGCTACCCTATAGCAAAGATAGCGGCGAAGATCGCGATAGGATACACGCTCGACGAGCTCAAGAACTACGTGACTCAGGGTTCAAGCGCCTGCTTCGAGCCTGCGCTCGACTACTGCGTCGTAAAGATCCCGAAGTGGCCTTTTGACAAGTTCCGCACGGCGTCAAGACGCCTCGGCACGCAGATGAAAGCCACGGGCGAGATCATGGCCATAGACAGGAACTTCGAGAGTGCACTCGAGAAAGCCGTAGCTTCCCTCGAGATAAAAGGCACAGGTCTCAGGATCCCTGACGTGACAGCACTGAGCAACGAAGACCTCATGAAAAAGCTCCGCGCGCAGGATGACGAGAGGATATTCTGCATAGCCGAAGCGCTCGCGAGGGGCATTGCCACAGTCGAGAGCATCCATGACGAGACGAAGATAGACAGATGGTTCCTCGAGAAGATAAACGGTCTCGTGGAACTCGCCCAGGACCTCAAG
>JBJETC010000213.1:0-1905 GCA_051883115.1 Anaerovoracaceae bacterium | reverse complement strand
ATACGACGCTGATGGAAATGAAATAAGTTACTCCGTATTCGAGTCTGAGGGAGAAGACGGATACGTAAGTTCAAGTGATACCGCAGAAAAGGCAGTATCAGGAACAGGAGCTTCTGTCGAAAATACTAAGATCGGCGGGACGAGCGTTCAGCTCAAGGCTAAAAAGTTCCTCGTAGGACTTGATCAGAGTGCATCAGCAGGCCAGTTCACATTCGATCTTTATAAGAAAGACAGTGACGGAAATTACAAGAAGATCGGCGATACGACGAACGGCGCAAACGGCGAGATCGTATTTGCCGCGCAGGATTACACTTATGAAGATGCCGGCAAGACATTCGAATATAAGATAACAGAAAGATCGAACCCTGAAGTTTCCACGATCACGTACGACAGCACGGTATATTATGTGACTGTTAAGGTAAATCAGAACGGATCAGAGCTCAGCACTGACGTGAAATACGAGAAGTCAGTAACACCTGAAGCTGAAGGCACAAGGACCGCAGCTGCGGAGATCACATTCACGAACAGATGCAATCTCACTGATTCCGTAAAATGGCACATCGACGCGGTAAAAGAGACTTCAGACGGCTCGAAACTTTCCGGAGGAGAGTTCCTGTTCGAGATCACAGATGCTGACGGAAACCCGTACTACATGACACCTGACGGCAAGCTCACTACGGAAAAAGGTGAGAACAATACACTCCTCCAGGCGACAAATGACGCTGACGGAAAGGTCGTATTCCCCGAGATCGTTTCAACAGAGGAAAAGGATCTCGAGCTCTACATAAGAGAAACGGGATGCGCAGACAGCAAAGATGAGGCAAAATGGAGCATCGATGATACGAGCCGCAAGGTAAATGTAAGCGTTAAGAAGAACAGCGAGAATAAACTCGAGGCTTCTGTAGACTACACAGGAGGCAAGACATTTACAAATACGCGCAAGACAGTTTCTCTCAATATCACGAAGTCATGGGACGGCATCTCAGCTGCGAACAGACCTGAGTCCGTATCATTCAACATCATGAGAAAAGCAGGCGCAGACGGGAAAGCTGAGAAGGTAGAGACTGTAACACTCAGCGATCCATGGGCACTGACAGTTAATGATCTTCCTGCTTCAGACGGCAAGGGGAACGACTACATCTACAGTGTAGAGGAAGTAAATGACAGCGGTCTTCACTTTGACACGAAGGTCGTTTACGGAGCAGACACTGTTATGAGCGGCGTCCTCACAAAGAACGTATCTGTTACTAACAGCAAAGACAGCGAGAAGACAAAGATAGCTGTCAAAAAGGAATGGGCTGATGGCACGAGCGGCGAAAAGGCAGTCGTAGAACTCCTCGCAGACGGCAGGGAGACCGGAAAGCAGCTCGAACTCAACGAAGTGAATTACTGGAAGGGAGAGTTCACAGGCCTTGACAAGTACTCCGAAAGCGGAAAGGAAATAGATTACAGTGTCAAGGAAGTTACAAGCAGCTATGATGTATCGATCGAAAAGAGCGAGGACGGAAAGACCTTCACTGTAACTAACAGCAGGAAGACAGAAAAGACGGAAGTCAAGGTAGAGAAAAAATGGGGCGAAGGTGTTACAGGCGAGACTGCTGACATCGTACTGAAACGTGACGGCAAAAAGGCAGACAGCGTGACACTCTCATCCGAAAATGAATGGAAGCACACATTCTCAGGCCTTGATAAGTATGCATCAGACGGCCACGAATACAGATACACCGTTGAAGAGACGAACGAGAACTATACACCTGTCAAAAGCGTGGCTGAAGACGGCACTATAGTTATTACGAACTACAGAAATACAGAACTCACCAGCGTTAAGGTCAACAAAGTATGGGCTGACGGCGCAAGCGGAGAAAAGGCAGTCGTAGAGCTCCTCGCAGATGGCGAGAAGACAGG
>JBJETC010000212.1:0-1910 GCA_051883115.1 Anaerovoracaceae bacterium | reverse complement strand
GGTGCGACGCAATTTTCATCAAATACCTCGCGTGCGAGGTCATAGACGCCGTCATAGTCGGCGCGATAAACGCGGTGTTCATGGTGATATTCAGGATGCCGTATGTTCCGCTCGTTTCAGTCGTTGTAGGCGTCACGAACCTCATACCGAACTTCGGACCTATCATTGGCGCTGCGGTTGGCGGATTCATACTCCTCATAGTGAACCCGATCCAGGCGATACTTTTCCTGCTCTTCACAGGCATACTGCAGACGATAGACGGCTATGTCATTAAGCCGAAGCTCTTCGGGGACAGCCTTGGCGTTTCGGGCATCTGGATCCTGATCACAGTCGTTGTCGGCGGGAGGATATTCGGTGTATGGGGAATGCTTCTCGCGATCCCGTTCGCTGCGATATTTGACATAGTTTATCATGAAGCCATAATCCCGGCGCTTGAACGCAGGAAGGAACGCCGTACGGCTGAGGATGACAGAAACGGGAGCGATGGCGCAGAGGCCGCTGATGTCAAGGCTGAGGCGGGATCTGAGTCGTAGACCGGACATATTTCGGGCATTGATATCAGGTTCACGGTATGCGTAGTTTTGTGAAGATTGGTTCACAAATTCGGCGGGGAACTTTCACAATGCGGTGACGAAATCTGCATTTGAGTTTTGTATCTTATATCTAGATCAACAAAGCCCCGTTGATCTGAATGAACATAATTTCTTATTCACTAAGCAAACCTAACAGAAAATCATCGGAAACCGCGGATTCAGCACTCCGCGGCTTTTTTTTATGCAAAAAAAGACCGCAGCGGGACAGTATGTCCCGGCCTGCGGCCTTATTTTTTCCTTCAATATAGAAGAATTTCGATGCTTTGAGCTGCCCGGATGAAATGGTGTCTGAAGTAGTAGAATTCTTCGTGCGCTGTTGTTTGTACATGCCAAAATAGTTAGTCTTTAATCATAAGCTGCAATGTTTGTATATCAACAGGAAAGCTTTGTCGAGCAATATTTTATATGAGTTCCGGACTGTTTTTAGTTCCGGGACTTTTGATTTTATGGCATTAAGGAGGATCGATCAGGATGAGCAAGTGTTTGATGAGGAAAAAACTGAAAGCGGTGCTTAGTCTGCTGCTTTCATTAGCGATCGTTTTCTGTATGATGCCCGGTATGGGGATGGCTGCCCCCAGGGCATACGCGGATGGATCGGAAGGTACGGGATATCTCTCGAAGCTTATCGTTTATTCGGGGAATAAGCCTTCTGAGAACATAATCAAGGATGATCAGAAAGAATACACAGTCGAAGTCCCGGCAAGCGTCAGCTCGATAGCGCTGATGGCAGAACTTTCAGAAGGAGCGCCAAAGGACAGCGAGATCAGCGTCGGGTATAAGCTGCCGAATGGGCAGCCTGTATCTCTCAAGCTGACAGCAGGAAAGAAAAAGACGATAACCGGTCTGATCGGTGAAGGAGGAAAGGGAAATACATGTGATATAACGGTCGGTACTTCCGGCGGCTCACAGACATATAAGCTTTATATAACACGCCCTTTGTCGATCGAGGATATTTCTATATGTAAAGCTGACGGCAAAACAGCTCTTACCTTCATCGGAGAAAATTACTACGTGCCGGAGGCTGAAAGCGCTGAAAATATAAAGGTAAAAGCGAACGCCTACGGCGCTTCGATGACTATTAACGGCAACGCGGCAAGTGACGGCAAGGCCGTTTCGCTCACACCTTCATTCGATGCTGACGGCAGGTTCGTTGTAGATATCAAAGCTGAAAAAGACGGAAAACAGCTTGAGAAGAAGATAAACGTATATAAGCTGACAGCAGACACGGGTATAACGGATGTCTGCGGGAACAACAAGGACGCGTCATGGACACTGAAAAACGGCGTCCTTACGATAAGCGGCAAAGGCGAGATCAAG
>JBJETC010000211.1:0-1916 GCA_051883115.1 Anaerovoracaceae bacterium | reverse complement strand
TGGAAAGATTTCGTTTCCTATCTCAACAAGAAGGGCGGACAGTCATATGCCATAGACAATCTCGGGATAAAGGCATATTATACACCTTACAATTGATGGAGGTCCGGAAAAAATGAAATCACGGCACAGATCTAAGCACGGCATGATCAGGTTATTAGCCATCGCAGCGGTCTGCGCCGTTTTTTCGTGCCTGCTCTCAGGATGCGGTAAGACAGCAGACGGGAGCAAAGCAGATGATATCGCCGCAAAGATGGTGAAGGAAGCCGATGCATCACTCGACAGGATAGAAGAGAAAAATGACATCTCACTGTCCCAGGACGAGACGATATTCAGGTCCTCAGCCAAAAGGATCAGCGGTCTTCCGTCATCATACGACCTCAGGGACAAAGGGCTCGTAACGCCTGTCAAACAGCAGAGCCCGTGGAACTCATGCTGGGCATTCGGCACGGCTGCTGCAGCTGAGACGAGCATGCTCGCATCCGATGGGACGACATATGAGAAAAGCGGTCTTGATATATCGGAACGCCATCTCGCACTCAATGCTTTTTCCGGCGGCAGAGAAGGCGGCGTGAGCATTTTCGAAGGCAAGGGGACAGGTGCGTATCCGGACAGTAAGATCCTTGATACGGGCGGCCTTCCTATTTACTCAGCATCGCTTTTCGCATCGGGAGAAGATCCTGTATCAGAAAAGCAGGCGCCTTACAGGAACAGGCAGGGATACCGAATGTACAACAGGAAGCTCGGCACGAGCTACTGGTCGCCGGATGGTGACTGGACACTCGAAGATAAGGACTACACTGTCGATCACGAGCTTCAGGACGCGAACTTCCTTGCTTCTCCGGCTTCATGGAAGAACGGGAAATATCATTTTGACAGCTCAGCTAACGACAGCATAAAGAAGGAACTTTATGGAGGCAAGGGAGTTGCAGTATGCTTCCACGCCGAGAACAACACTGTCGGTTCAAATGCGTCAGAGAAATACATGAACAGAAAAACATGGTCCCAGTATACGTACGACAGCGTTTCAGCGAACCATACAGCGGAAATAGTCGGGTGGGACGATGATTACCCGGCTGAAAAATTCAAGGTCTCCAAAGACGGAAAATGCCCGCCGCACGATGGTGCCTGGATCGTTAAGAACAGCTGGGGATCGTCATCCGGGAGTTTCCCTGATAAAAATAACTGGGGATCCGGCGGGAGCGGATATTTTTATCTGTCATATTACGATAAGAGCATCTGCCTGCTCCAGAGCTATAGTTTTTCCAGGTCAGAAAGCGGCGTGATCACGCTGCAGCATGACGGGATGCTGCCAAACGACGTGACTTCAGTCGATTCAGATGATGAAACAAAGTCAGCGGCCGTATTCAGCGCTGACAGCGATCTTGAGATAAAGTCAGTCATGACTGAGACGTCCCGTCCCGGGATGACGGTGAAGTTCAGTATATATGAACTCGAAGACGGATACAGCGATCCTGAAGACGGCGAGCTCATAGCTTCCGGCTCTGCAAAGCCGGAATACGCAGGATATCACAGGATAAAGCTCGGGGAAACGGCAAATGTAAGCAGCGGGAAACATTTTTCCGTTGTCGTGACTCAGAAGCGGGAGGGGAAATATTACCTCACATACAACAAGGGATACAGTGTAAAAGCTTATAAAAACCTCGAGAGCAGCAACAGCGGCGCGAGGTGCTACAGCCGCGGCGTCGTGGATGAAGGCACGAGTTTCGTGTTTGACGGCAAATGGAGAGACTGGTCAGAAGTGGTTTCTTCGGTCGAAGAAAAGACGGATGGTCTTGTAGAATACGACGATTTCCCGATAAAGGCGAGCGTAAAAAACAGAAAGCAGGAAGCAGAAAGCAGGAAGTCAGGAAGTAAAGATCAAATATACTTTTGACATGAAAAAATATCCGGGGCAG
>JBJETC010000210.1:0-1931 GCA_051883115.1 Anaerovoracaceae bacterium | reverse complement strand
CTCCCTCGTGATCGGTTCTGTCATCAGGAAGATCGTCCCGCCTCAGCCGATGACGTTCAAGTCGCGTGACGGATTCATGTTCGTAATAGTGAGCATGCTCGCCGCGATACTCCTCGCATCCCTTCCGTATCTCACTGCGGGACACAGATACGGATTCGTGAACAGCTGGTTCGAAGCCGTGTCGGGATGGACGACGACGAATGCTTTTGTCATAGCGGAAAATGAACTGCCGATGTCGCTCGGCATGTGGAAAGCCGAGACATGCTGGATGGGCGGACTCGTAATCATATTCCTCACGCTTTCAGTTTTCCAGAAGCTGGGCATAGGAGGACAGCGAAGCGTTACGATGGAGATCCCGGGAACGAAGATGGGGACGATCGCGCCGAAAATGCACGAATCCATGATGCTTGCCGTCAAGATCTACGGCATACTCACGGCGGCTGAATTCGTCCTTCTCATCCCTACCCGCATGGATCCGTATTATCTCGTACTCAACACGCTTTCAAGCATCAGCACATCGGGACTCATCGCCGTCGAGAGCAACTACGGCATGGTGCACATGGAATCCTACGCGAAGTTCATCGTCACACTCTTCAGTTTCCTGGCATCAGTGAACTTCGGCGTATATTTCCTTATCAGAAAAAAGAAGATCAAGGCAGCGCTGCAGAATATAGAGATAAGAGTGTTCTTTTTCACGATAATCATCTCTGCAGCCGCGATCTCAACAGCGCTGCTGATCCAGAACCACGGGACAAATATCTTCAGGACGGTGATCGACGCCCTGGCTCAGACCGTATCTTACGCGTCTACGTCAGGATTCAGCGTGGCAGACATCAAAGAATGGCCGACATTCGCCAAGACTGTCCTCATGCTGCTTTCGCTCGTCGGAGGCTGCGGGTTCTCAACAGCCGGCGGACTGAAAGTCCAGCGCGCGATCGTGCTTTACTACCTCGTCATAAGAGGAATGTATGTCAGGATCCATCCGCATTCGGTAAAGCCTATCGTGCTGCAGAAAAAGACTGTTTCAGCGGACAGAGCTTCGACGATAACTGTTTACTGCCTGCTCTTCTTCGCGTTTTACATACTTTCGGTCATCCTCATTTCGCTTGACGACCTCAGTGTCGAGACGACACTCTGCGCGCCGTGGGCAGCGATCACGAATACGGGAACATGCTTCGGCGGGCTCGAAGGCGGCAATTACGGCATATTCAGCCTTCCGGGAAGATTCTTCCTCTCTATCGTGATGATAGCCGGAAGACTTGATATCTACGCAGTCATCGTCCTCTTCTCAAGATCGTTCTGGAACACTGACAGAGTCACGGACTAACGGACTGACGGATCCCAAGGAGGTCTTTATTTGAAAATATATCTCGCGGAACACAGCGGGTTCTGCTTCGGAGTAAAAAGAGCTATAAAGATCGCAGAGGAACAGATATCTTCTGCCGGGCCTGATGACAGCGTATATTCTCTCGGCCATCTCATCCACAACAGGCAGGTCACTGATGATCTCGAGTCAAAGGGCCTCATGGCCGCTGAATGTATAGATGATGTCCCTGACGGTTCTGTCGTTATCATAAGGTCGCACGGCGAAGGGAAAGATGTCTACGACAGAGCCAGGGAAAAAGGCGTACGCGTTGTCGATGCGACCTGCCCTTTCGTTTCAAGGATCCATGACCTTGTGAATGCCGCATATAATGATGGAAAAAAGGTTATAATCGCAGGCGACGCTGATCACCCGGAAGTCCGCGGGATAAACGGATGGTGCGGCGGATCAGCGTATATCATGGCGTCAGGAAAAGACGCGGAAAATTTTGACGGAGAAAAAGCTTTTGTCGTATCGCAGACGACTATGAAGCCTGAGGTATTCTCGGATATACTGGGATCACTCGAGTCCGGAGGCATAGAGGTAGAAGCTCATTCGACCATATGCA
>JBJETC010000209.1:0-10887 GCA_051883115.1 Anaerovoracaceae bacterium | reverse complement strand
GCTGAGGTTTCGGTAAACGGTGGCGACCCCTATATTCGGCATTTTTTCGCGAGCCTTGTTATAGATCCAGTCAGCCGTCGGATGAGTGTCCGTCGACTTAACTATATCATATATGAGCTGCTTCTGCTTGGAATATTTCATTCATTTCTCCGCCATTAGTGATAACGATTATCATATATTCTTCTATCCCGCTTGTCAAGTGGATTTTTGAAAATAAAATTTTTGAAAAAGTAGTTTATTCGCCACTAATGATGGTATAATGATTTTAGACAATTCATTTGTCAGAGCGATGAACGGAAATCGTTTAAAAACGCATATTCGCGTCATAAAAGGAGGAAAACCAATGTTCAAAGTTTACAAATGCATGAAATGCGGACAGGTCATCGTTAAGGTAAAGGCAACACCATGCACGCCAACTTGCTGCGGCGAGCCTATGAAGGAGCTCACACCTAACACAACAGACGCAGCTCAGGAAAAGCATGTACCTGTTATAGAGAAAAAAGACGGAAAGGTACTTGTAAAGGTAGGTTCCGTGGCTCATCCAATGGAAGAGGACCACTTCATCTCACCTATAATGCTTGAGACTTCTGAGGGCGTAAGGATCAAGGAACTTGCTCCCGGAGATGCTCCTGAGGCAGAATTCTCTGTAGGCGCTGACGAAAAGGTTATCGCAGCTTACGAATACTGCAACAAGCACGGTCTCTGGAAGGCTGACGCTGAATAATACGGTAACTGGATATAGAGAAAGGCCCGGCTTTGAAGCCGGGCCTTTTAACGTGCCGTCATCCTATTTTACGTAATTGCTCCCGCCTATGAACTCTCTAAGTATGGAGTCGCAGCTGATGACGCTGTCATCGTCTATGCTCCTGAAATAGCTCAGGAACTGGAGCATCCTGTGAGCTTCGGCGTATTCGGGCTCGCTCCTCTTTATCTGTCTCAGGAGCGGCTCCGCGTATTTCTTAAGTACTGCTATCTCGTAATCGTGATAGGAATTGAAAAGCATATCGGCTTCACCGCTGAACGGGAAGATGTTCCTGTCCTCTCCAGCTCTGACTGACGGCCATTCGTCTATAGTCGACTTTGCGTCGTGGCCTCTGGACATGCTGTCACGCACCATGCGCCTTAAAAGCCTCTCATCTGTCGTGGCGATCCTGTTGTGCTCGTCGATATTCAGCTGAGTCAGCGGGCTTATGTAGATCTTGAACTTCTGCTCCCTTGGTATGTCGCGAGTCAGGTCCTCATTCAGGCCGTGGATCCCTTCAATCACGATGATGTGGTTCTCCGTGATCTTTGTTTTCCTCCTGCCGAACTCCTTTTTGCCCGTCAGAAAGTCGAATGTCGGGAGATCTGCCTCTTTCCCGCTCAGCAGCTCTGCCATGTTCCTGTTGAAAAGTTCTATATCAAGCGCGTCTATGCCCTCGAAATCGAGTTTGCCGTCAGGACCGGGCTTCATCTTGTCCCTGTCGATGAAATAATCATCCGTGCCCATATAAAGGGCCTTTTTACCGAGGACCATGAGCTGGATGCAGAGCCTCTTCGCGAACGTCGTCTTACCGGACGATGAAGGCCCGGCTATGAGGACCATCCTGCTCCCGGCCTCGCATATCCTGTTCGCAGCCTCTACGATCTTGCTTGCCTGCAGTGCTTCGGAAAGCTGAACGAGTTTCACGTACTCTCCGTTTTCTATTTTCTCGTTAAGGTCTGAAACATACTGGAGATCGAGGAGCTTGTCCCATTTTTTCTGTTCGGCGAATGCAGCGTAAAGGTCTGTCTGATCGCGGTACTCAGGAAGCTCCAGCTTTCCGGTGTTTCCCGGGAACCTGAGGACGACGCCCGTCCTGTACTTCACGAGTTCAAATTTCCTGATGTATCCGGTAGAAGGCACCATGTGTCCGTAGAAGAAATCCATGTACCCGTCGAGCTCATAGAACCTGAGACGTTCAAGAGAAGGCAGGCTCCTTATAAGCCTTATCTTCTCAGCGTACTGTTTCTCGTCTGCAGCGAGTATCCTGAGGCCTTCATCCCTTTGGTATTCCTTCTGGACTATAGGCATGTCAGCATCTATGATCTCCTGCATCCTGAGAGTGAGCCGGCTGACCTCCTCGCCGGTCACGGGCTCTTTCCTGTGGATCACAGTGAAATATCCCTGGTTGAGCGAATTCTCTATGGCGACACGCACGTCGCCGAGCACATCCTTCACAGCCGTGAGATAAATGAGAGAAAGGCTGTTCTGATAAACCTCGCGTCCTTCCTGCGACCTGAGATCAAGAAGCTCAAGATCGCAGCTTTCATTGAGTATATATGAAAGTCCCTTATATCTGTTATCCACCTTCGCTGCCACGCACTCATACGGGAGATCGGCTTTGACCGATCCATATATCTCTTCCGCCGTAACGCCCTCGCGCGTTTCTATCTCTTTTCTGAATTTCCCGAGATCCGCTGTAAGTCTTACCTTCATCCGCATCCTCCTTGAACCGGCAATAGAATAAATCCATTATATCATCTTTGCCGGCTTTGTGTGAGTCTGCGCTCCCGAGGCATTTCCTGCGGCATTGCCCGAACGCGGCACTGACGCGTCTGACTGATGATGTCAGGACTTCGGGGCCTCCTTTGCACTGCCTGCGGAACTCCTGCTCTGACCGCTCCTCATGGACTGGCCTTTCTCCGGGTCCGCCTTATACTCCCTGTAAAGCTTATCGAGCGCCTCGAGTTCATCTGCGTAAAGCGTGATCCCCTTGCTCATCTTCCTGTGGTCCGCGGACCAGTCTCTGAGGTCGAACTTAGGCGGTTCCTGTCCGTTCCAGCTGACGATGTTGAGTTCCTTGGACCATCCGCTCGATCTCGTCGAAAGTGTCCCGACGTGTTCTCTGATCTCAAACTTGATATCTCTGTCACTATTCGTATTCCTGGCTTCCATGTCTTCTCTCCTTGTAAGGACCGGGCGGGCGATGTGCCCGCCTTATGTGTGAAATAAGCTGCAGCTCTGCTGTGACATCATATTAACTCACTGGTAAAATATGTCAATAAAATCGAGTAAGAGAAAAGCCGCCCGGGAAAAGTAAGTTTTTCCCCAAACGGCTGATGTTGAAAAATCAATGTTTTATTCTATGACGATATCGACGCACACGAGCTCCGGCGGATCGTTGAGCCTGAGCGGGAAGCTGCTGTTGCCGAGGCCGCGGCTCACGATCATAGTCGTATCATTTATCTCATGCGCTCCTTCTGTGAATCTCGGGAATATCCCCTGTCCGGGCGAAAAAAGTCCCTGCCCTGACGGCAGCCTGAACTGCCCGCCATGGGCGTGCCCCGCGAGCACGAGGTCTACTCCCTTCACCGCGTAAAACCCGAAATACTGCGGCTCATGCACGAGCACGACATTGAGCTCCGCCGGGTCGAACTGCCCCGTGAGCCCCTTAACAGCCTCCATCAGCGCAACGGCGTCAAGCGGCCCCTTCTTCTCCTTCCGGCCCGTGCCCCATCCCTGGGCCCGCGCCCTGAACACATCGTACTCCGACAGACCCGCCAGAGCCATCGTAAGAGTGCCCGCGCCTTCGCCGTCGCGTTTCCCAGCGCACTCACCGCCGCGTTTTCCAGCGCCTTCACCTCCGCGCGCCGGTGCGCCGCCGATCTCCAGCTTCATCACCCTGCCCGTCATGACATCGACACCCGCATTCCCGAGCGACTCGAACAGGCCTGCCGTCTCATCCTCCGGAAGATCGATCTCATGATTCCCCGGGATGTACGCGACTCTCGAGACACTCAAAGCGCCTTTCACCGCGAGCATCGCTGCGAGATAATCAGTGTGGCTCCTGTCGACGAGGTCGCCCGTTATGACCGTGAGATCCGGCGAAGCCGCATAAACAGCCGCGAGCAGCTCGCTTTGTCCCTCGCCGAAATACTCGCTCTGAAGATCCGAGATCTGGAGCATCCTGTAAGCACGGCGCCCTTTTTCCGACGGACCGTCTGAGCAGCGGCCTCTGCGCGCCGCGCGGTCATACGTGAACGTATGATAAGAAGTCCCTATTTTCTTGTTGCACCTGTAAAGCAGATCCAAGTTTTTTCCCTCCGGACGCTGAATCATCGTCAGCGCTTTTTTCAAAGATCTATATCGAGCTCGACCGGACAGTGGTCGCTTCCCATTATATCAGTGTGGATCGAAGCCTCAGTGATGCGGCTGCGTATCCTGTCGCTGACGAGGAAATAGTCTATGCGCCATCCGGCATTGTTTTTCCTGGCGTTGAAGCGGTACGACCACCAGCTGTACTCGCCTGTCCTGTCAGGATGGAGATATCTGTACGAATCGGTGAAGCCCGCGTCCAGGAGCTCCGTCATTTTCCCGCGCTCCTGGTCTGAGAAACCGGCGTTCCCGCGGTTCGGGCCCGGGTTCTTGAGGTCGATCTCCTCGTGCGCAACGTTCATGTCGCCGCATATGACGACGGGCTTTCTACCGTCGAGCTCCTGCGCGAACGCCCTGAGGTCGTCCTCCCACTTCATCCTGTAGTCGATGCGGGCGAGCTCCTGCTGGGAGTTCGGGACATAGAGGTTCATGAGGAAAAAATCCTCGAACTCGAGTATTATCGCGCGGCCTTCGTCCTGGTGATCTCCGAAGTTCTTCGTGACCGAGAGCGGCTCAAGCCTTGAAAAAACCGCGGTCCCGGAATACCCTTTCCTTTCGGCCGAGCAGAAGTACTGCCTGTACCCAGGCAGATCGACATCCGCCTGCCCTTCCTGCATCTTCGTCTCCTGCACGCATATTATATCGGCGTCAAGCGCCAGTACGGAATCCTCAAAGCCCTTCTTGAGACACGCTCTGAGGCCGTTTACGTTCCATGATATGAATTTCATCCTGTCTCCGGTCCACCTTTTGTCTTATCTTTTTTATTACCTTTTCCGGTTTACCTTTTATATTACCTTTTTCTTTTCATATAAAGCAAAAACCTCCCGGCGCCGCGCAGGCTGCCGGGAGGATGATCTGGAGCGAGTGAGGGGAATCGAACCCCCGCTTCAGCCTTGGGAAGGCCGTGGTCTACCATTAATCTACACCCGCATGTTGATAAATTGCCTGACGGGCAGACAACTTACCTAAAGAGTATACTATTTTTCGCGCCCGGCTTCAACAGAAAAAATCCGGAAAGCCGTCCGGAAAGTGACTGCTGCCCCCGGCCCGTGCGGCTTTTATTTTTTCCGCAGCGCCCGGGAGCACCGGAATAAGCGCCGGGATGTATGTTCAGCAGAACGCCTAAAGCACCTTTATCTGCACGAAGTTTATGTTTTTCCCCTGAGAGCTGAACTTGTCCTCGTACTCCGTCGTCACGATCGAGCCTTCCGGCACCGAGGCGTGCAGGTCGTGGAGCATCACGGTGATCTGCAGCTGCTCGACCGAAGTGATCTGGTCTATGGAATACTGGAAAAAATCGTCGTTGTCTGTCCTGAACTCTATGAAGCCGCCTGATCTCACGATGTCAGCGTACTCCCTCAGCCTGCCCGCGTAAGTGAGGCGCCTTTTTTCGCTCCTGTTTTTCGGCCACGGATCGCTGAAATTGAGGAACATCCCGTCGAGCTCTCCGTCCGCGAAAAACTCCTTCATCGAATGGATATACGAAGGCACGATCATGACGTTTTCGCATTCCGCGAGCTTCACCTTCTGCATGGCATGATACGCGACGCTCTTGTCGCCCTCGAATCCAATGAACTCGCAGTCCGGCCTCTTCTGAGCCATGCCTGAGATGAACTGGCCCTTGCCGCACCCAAGCTCCAGGATGAGCGGCTTCCCCGCCGCGCCCGGGAGTTTTTCCGACCAGCAGCCCTTCATCGCCTCCGGCGTCTCTATCATATATTCACTGACCGAAGCCAGTTTTTCATCAAGGTTCTTAAGTCTTCTCTGTCTCAAAATCTGATTCTCACATATATCGTCAGCGCCATGAACGCAGCAAGCCCCGCGAGCATGGCCACATCCGATCTCCTGAACTTTAACGGATGCATCATCGTCCTGCCTTCCCCGCCGTGGTAGCAGCGGGCTTCCATCGCCATCGCGAGGTCCTGGGCTATCCTGAACGCGCTTATGAAAAGCGGCACGAGGATAGGGATCATCGCCTTCGCGCGCGTGATGATGCTGCCGGATTCGAAATCCGCCCCTCTGGCCTGCTGGGCCTTCATGATCTTGTCCGTCTCCTCGAGCAGCGTCGGTATGAACCTCAGCGCTATCGACATCATCATCGCGATCTCGTATGTCGGGACGCCAATGTGCGAAAGCGGCCTCAGCAGCCGTTCCAGGCCGTCCGTCAGCTGCATCGGTGTCGTCGTCAGCGTCAGGATCGACGATCCTATTATGAGCAAAAGGAGCCTCACCGCCATGAAAACAGCCGTTGTCAGCCCTTCCTCCGTCACCGCCAGCGGTCCGATGTGGAAAAGTATCCTGCCTTTTACCATGAACATGTTCAGGAAAAAAGTGAAGAAAAGGATGAAAAGTATAGGCTTTATCCCGCGCAGGATGTACGAGAGCGGCACCCTTGACGCCGCGACGTAAAGCGCTATACCGACGGTGCAGACGGCGAATCCCTCGAATGAATCGACGATGAAAAGCTCGATTATGTAGAGGACTGCCGCGATGATCTTGACCCTCGGGTCGAGCCTGTGGACGGGAGAAGGCTGCGGATAATATTGTCCCAGTGTTATATCTCTAATCAATGTCTTTCTCCCCTGTGTCCTCTGCGCGGGCGTTTTTCTGCCCGATCCAGCTCATGATCCTGTCGACTGCGGAGTCGATGTCGAGCGCGTCAGTGTCTATTTCCGCGCCGCGTTTTTTTATCTCCATGAGTATCTTCGAAGCGGACGGGACATCTATGCCCGAGTGCTTCAGCACTTCATGCTGCGAAAAAACTTTTTCCGGCGTGCCCATAGTCACGAGGCGGCCTCTGTTCATGACCATGACCTTATTGCAAAGTCTCGCTATGTCATCCATGTCGTGTGAGGCGAAGATCGTGATGTTCCGCTCTCTCTCGTGGACGTTCTGTATCATGTCCATGATGTCGCGGTGGGCGGCAGGATCAAGGCCTGCCGTCGGCTCGTCGAGTATGAGGACTTTCGGCTTCATCGCTATGACGCCCGCTATGGCGACACGTCTCTTCTGGCCCCCCGAGAGGTCAAAAGGCGACCTTTTCCCGTATTTTCCCGGGTCGATCCCTACGAGCTCGAGCGCCTCGTTCACGCGGTCATCGATCTCGTCCTGAGGGAGTCCCAGGTTTTTCGGACCAAAAGCCACGTCTGCTGCGACTGTTTCCTCGAAAAGCTGATATTCAGGATACTGGAAGACGAGCCCGACCTTTTTCCTTATCTCGGCCATCGGTGTTTTCGGCTTCGTGATGTCCGTGCCGTCAACTATGATGGTCCCCGACGTCGGCTTGAGCAGGCCGTTCAGCTGCTGCAGGAGCGTAGACTTCCCCGAGCCCGTGTGCCCGGCTATCCCGACGATATCGTCATCGTAGATGTCGAAGCTCACGCTGTCGAGCGCTGTCTGCTGGTCAGGCAGTCCCACGTTATATATATATGTCAGATCCCTGACCTGTATGGACATTATCCTCCCCGGCGGCCCATGGCCGTCTCAAGCATCCTTTAACATCAAAACCTGTAAAATAAAACAAACCAAAAATATCTAAAGCGCGCCGCCCGGGGCGCGCCTGATTCACAGATCGATCACGGCGTCAGCGAGATCGCCGTCCGTCACGACCGTCCTGTCTATCTTCACGCCTTTTTCCCTCAGCCTGTCCGCGACCTCGACCGCGGCCGGCACCGAAAGCCCGGCTTCCCTTATGAGGTCCGGGTTCGAGAATATCCCGGCAGGCTCCGCATCGGCCTTTATCGTGCCGTTATCCATGATGATCACCCTGTCGGCATTCGCGGCCTCCTCCATGAAGTGCGTGATCAGCACGATCGTTATGCCCTTGGCGTGAAGATCATCTATTATCTTCATGACGTCCGCCCGCCCCTGCGGGTCGAGCATCGCCGTCGGCTCGTCGAAAATCATGCACTTAGGGCGCATCGCTATGATACCGGCGATGGCGACTCGCTGCTTCTGCCCTCCTGACAGGAGATGCGGCGCGCGCTTCCTGTACGCCTCCATCCCGACTGCCTTGAGCGCTTCATCGACTCTCTGCCTTATCACCTCAGGATCGAGCCCGAGGTTCTCCGGCCCGAAAGCCACGTCGGCCTCGACGACTGATGAAACGAGCTGGTTATCCGGGTTCTGGAATACCATCCCGGCCGTCTGGCGGACGTCGAGCATGTGGTCTTCATCAGCCGTGTCCCAGCCGCCGACAGTCACGGTCCCTTCTGTCGGTACGAGGAGCCCGTTCAGGTTCTTCGCGAGCGTCGATTTTCCCGAGCCGTTCCTTCCTATCACCGCGGTAAAAGAGCCTTCCTCGATGTCGAACGAAACGCCGTTAACAGCGCGGAGCGTCCCTCGTGTGTGGACTTCCTGACGCTTTCCCTTTTCGTCGACTGTCTCTTCTATCCTGTCGACAGGATAGTCATATATCAGGTTTTTTACACTTATTATCGCGGTCACTTATGATTACCTTCTATGCCTCCGCAGGCTGCTCCGCTTCCTGCGCCTTCTTCTTATCGATCTCAGCGAGGAGATCCATGAACTCGTCGCCCGTGATCGTCTCCTTCTTGTACAGGTGCTCAGCGAGCTTGTCGAGCTTGTCCTTGTTTTCCTCGAGGAGTTTTCTCGCCTTCGCGTGCTCCTTCTTTACGAGCTCGACGACCTTCTTGTCTATGAGGGCCTGTGTCTCAGCCGAGCATGCAAGTGACGTGTCTCCGCCGAGGTACTGGTTCGTTACGGTCTGCATCGCTACCATGTCGAAATCGTCGCTCATTCCGTACTGGGCGATCATGGCGCGTGCGTACTTCGTAGCCTGCTCTATATCGTTCGACGCTCCTGTAGTCACCTCTCCGAAAGCGACTTCCTCTGCGGCCCTTCCGCCTGTGAGCGTCGCGATCTTGTTCTCGAGCTCTTCCTTTGAGAGCAGATATTTCTCATCCTGCTCGACCTGCATCGTATAGCCGAGAGCACCGGATGTGCGCGGTATGATGGTGATCTTCTGTACAGGCGCAGAGTGCGACTGCAGCTCTGCCACGAGGGCGTGTCCTATCTCGTGGTACGAAACGATCATCTTTTCCTTCTCGGAAAGCGCAGCGTTCTTCCTCTGGTATCCTGCGATGACGACTTCTATACTCTCTTCCAGGTCTGCCTCTGATGTTATGGTCCTGCCGTTCCTGACAGCTCTCAGAGCTCCCTCGTTTATGATGTTCGCGAGCTCAGCGCCTGATGCGCCTGCTGTCATCCTTGCGAGTGTATGGAAATCAACGTCGTTAGCCGTCCTGATCTTCTTAGCGTGTACTCTCAGGATAGCTTCTCTTCCCGCGAGGTCAGGGAGCTCAACAGGTACGCGCCTGTCAAAACGTCCCGGTCTCATGAGTGCAGGGTCGAGTGATTCCGGCCTGTTCGTAGCCGCGAGGATCATGACTCCGTTGTTGTTCTCGAAACCGTCCATCTCGGTGAGGAGCTGGTTCAGCGTCTGCTCACGCTCGTCGTTCGTCGAGAGGCTGTTGTCACGCTTTTTACCTATGGCATCGATCTCATCTATGAAGACTATGCAAGGCGCTTTTTCCTTTGCCTGCTTGAAAAGGTCTCTTACCTTGGATGCTCCCATGCCGACGAACATCTCTACGAATTCTGATCCCGAGATCGAGAAGAACGGAACGTTCGCCTCGCCTGCTACAGCCTTCGCGAGCATGGTCTTACCTGTTCCCGGAGGACCTACGAGCAGGACGCCCTTAGGCATCGAAGCTCCGGCCGAAACGTATTTCTGCGGGTTGTGCAGGTAGTCCACGACTTCCTCGAGGCTCTCCTTCGCTTCGTCCTCTCCGGCGACATCGCTGAACCTTATGCCTTCCGTCGACTCTACGTAAAGCTTGGCGTTGCTCTTTCCCATGCCGAAGCTCATGGAGTTCGGCCCGCCCATGGAATCAGCCATGCGCTTGTTCAGGTATCTTCCGAGCCAGATGAAGAACGCGATAGGGATGACCCAGCTCAGGATATTGGCCCAGATCGAGACTTTTCCGTTTTTCATGACGTCCGAAGAGAACGTCGCTCCCGACTCATAGAGTCTTTCCGTGAGGCCCGGGTCATCGTCCATCTTGCTCGTCTCGTAAACCTGAGTCTTGTCCTTGTTGGAGAAAACGATCTTGTTTGTCTGTATCTCTACTTCGCCGATCTCCTTTTTCTCCGTCATGCTGATGAACTTGTCATAGCTTACTTCCTTGATGTTGCTGCGGTTTATGAGCGGCATGAGCAGCGAGTTAAAAAGTATGACGCAGAAAAGTATTATTATGTAATACAATATCAGCGGCTTTTTCGGATTCTTTACTTCTTTCATAGCCCTTCCCCTTTGCGCCGGCCCCGGCTGGCTGCCGAAACCGTCAAAAGATTAACCGGAGCCCGATGCTCCAGTAATTACTAGGATATCATAATAATGCCGTAACGTGAATAAATGATGACAAACTAATGATAAAATGAATAATACCGAATAATTTTCGGGGCTGATAAAAATCGAAATTTATAGTTTTTTCACAATGTCCCCGTATAGCTTTATCATGCGGCGGACCCGGGATCCGCTCAGCTGCGGCGCTTAAGCCTGCTGCCCCTCATGATATCCTTCTGAATAGTCTAAGACCCACGGCACAGAACCGTGGGTCTTAAAATAGATATTGTAATTATATTTTCGATACCGGAGTTTATCCGGAAATTCGTAAATATCTGATCTCGCGGAGTTACTCGATGATCTCTGTAACTACGCCGGAACCTACTGTACGTCCGCCTTCTCT
>JBJETC010000208.1:0-1956 GCA_051883115.1 Anaerovoracaceae bacterium | reverse complement strand
GCCTCATGCAGGAGTTCATCTCCCATGTAGCTTACCGCAAGAAGAACCACATCACGTTCGATAAATAAAGTCCTGATAAGACTGCAGCATTAGTAAATGTTACAGAATTATATAGACTGAAAGAGAGGGCATTTGCTGAGCAGAAATATCACCCGGCAGGTGCTCTCTTTTTATAAAGAAGGGAGTGCGGAGCAGCGAAGACGTACTTCCGGAAATTTGAAAGGATCGATTTTACCACGCATACAGAGCGTGAAAAGGTGTAATGATGAATAGGAAAAGAATAACGGCCATACTGCTCACGGCGGCAATGACTGTAACTGCCGCTGCTTTTCCGGCAGCAGGCTTTGCGTCAACGAAACGCACAAAGCTCAAAAACAGCTCATGGAATCCTGATGTAAAAACGGCTGTGAATACGCTCGTTTCTACATACGGCAAGGGAACAAAGAAATACAGCAGGACGGAATACGCTGTATTCGATTTTGACAACACTTCTTCTATATTTGACGTCGGTGAACAGCTCGCGATCTACCAGCTAGATCATATGGCATTCGCGTTCGGGCCTGACAAAATGCCTGAGATCCTCGCTACAGGCATAGAAGACAGTCTGAACGAAAAGACGGGTCCGGGCTACAGCGCTAAGGAAGGCACTTACAAGGACTGGATCGATGATATAAATGACGCTTACACAGCTCTCTGGAACAAGTACGGACCTTTCACCGCGAAAGGCGTAGATGAAAAGACAGCTGAAAAGCTCCGGAGCGACAGCGATTATATGGAATTTGCCGCTAAGATGCGCGCATTCTACGATATCATAATGGACAATTTTTCAACGGCAGTCGCATATCCATGGAACCTCTACTGGTTCACCGGCATGACGGCCGGGGAAAAGTACGCTCTGGCAAAACGTTCCCACCACTATTATAAGAACGTTGATACAGCAGTCGGGACATGGACTTCCCCTTACGATGACACAAGAGTGGGAAAGGTGACGGCGACATACAATATCGGCATCCAGGTCACGGGGAATATCCGCGAGCTTTACAAAACGCTCGATAAAAACGGGATCAAGGTATGGATCTGTTCTGCCTCGGACATTGAAGTCGTAAAGGCGGCTGTCGATGAGTTCGGTCTCCATGATCATGTCACAGGCGTTATCGCCATGACGAACAAGATCGGAAGCGACGGCAAATACATAAATGCCTACGATTACGGCGGCCATCCTGCTTATGCGCTGGACGGCGGCAAATGGAAGACAGCTTCGAAATACACGACGAAGAACATGACTCTCGGCGGCGGCAAGGTGACAGCCATAAACAACGTGCTCGTAAAGAAATACGGCCACGGCCCGATCGCAGGATTCATGGACTCAACAGGCGACTTTCAGTTCTGCACTGAGTATAAGTCACTGAAACTCGTGACATGCTTTAACCGCGCGTCGAGAAAAGTAACTGACGGCGGCGGTCTGATCGCTGAGGTCGCATATTATCAGAAATACATACTCAAGTACGACCTCAAGAAGGCTAATAAAAAGAAAGACACGTACTACGTTCTCCAGGGCCGCGATGAGACGGGAAAACGCTCATTCAGGCCAAGCATGATGACGCTCAGATACGGCAGGGATGATCAGCTCATGTTCGCGAATTCAGATAACTGGATGCAGCTCGCGTACATGATAGAGCACAAAATGAGCACGAAGTCCGCGATAAACAAGTTCGCAGTGGCGACATCGGCTGAAAACAGCAGCCTCGGATTCGCCTACGGTTTCACGGGCAGCATCACGAGCGCTTCTTCACTGAAGAACGACAGAGAACCGTCGACAACCTTCACAGGCTATCACAGCCTGCGATAGTTGGAATATATATCTTTCTCCAATCATTTATCTTCAACATCGGTAAATGGACTACAACTTAATAACATGACAGGAAGGCAGGTCTCCGTCCCTGCCTTTTTGTATGC
>JBJETC010000207.1:0-1968 GCA_051883115.1 Anaerovoracaceae bacterium | reverse complement strand
CGCGTTTTGCCAATTACGGGTAAAAATGCAATAAATTCAAAAAATTAAATATGAATCGATACATTTATCGTGAAATAGTACACATGTGCAGTTCAGGATAACGTTTCCGCGTTGAAGGTGTGATGCTCTCATGATATAAAGTCGATGAAAGAATGAACAGCAAAGAGTCTACGCGACGTCGATGCTGTTTTTTTCAGCCCGAAAACGGCAGGCGGCGGCAGAAAAAGCCCTTCAGCCGCGGCAAAAATCAATCGATGTTTATATGTGAAAGGATGATTATGGGAAGAGTAGGCATTTTCAGGAAGGCGGCCGCGCTTTTAACGGCGATTGCGGTCGCGCTCTCCTCTATAGGTATGATCCCTTTGGCTTCGTACGCGGACGGAGACAAGACCGAAGTCAGGGTAGATCAGTATAGTTACGCGTCGTGGCAGTTCAAGGGACCAAAAGATTCATACAGTCAGGATAAAGACGGTGTGATCAAAGTCCCGACAGAAGGCCAGCAATACAGCCTTGGCGAGTCAACGATCAGAGTTATTGCCACAGTAAATGGTGAAACATCATATGACTATGGTTTTTATCTCGATTTCAGCTCGGTTATGGGCTCTGAAAACAAAGTAAAGGTGCAGAGCCTCGGAAAAGTCGCCATACAAAAGGATGTCTGGAGCAAGCTCAGTGAAAAGACAGCTGCAGGCGGGCATGCCGACGTGCCTTTGATAATGACCGACAATGATAATAATGATATCAGGCAGGTCGCGACGCTTCGTTTTGTCAATAAGCTCGAAGAGGAAAAAGATCCTGAAGTCGCTTCGGCAGCGCTGAAGTATAAGGACGCTCAGGATAACGAGCAAAACGTTTCTTCAGATGAAGACATATTCGTATGTAAGGGAGACAGCGGAAGTATCCTCGTATCGGGAGAAAACGCCGGCACGGCTAAGTGGACATGGACATACGGGACAAATGGCATAGTTTCGATTGACGAAACAGGAAAACTCAAGGCGGAAAAAGCCGGGAGCACGACAGTATCGATGAAGCAGAAGGGCTACGACAAGGAACTCGCTTCATTCAGGATCCACGTGCTCGACCTTTCCGTGTCATTCGACGGCGCGAGCACAGGCAAGGTCGACATCGCAAAGGGATATACGCTCGACATCCCTTCATCAGAGTCAGGTACTTTTTCGGCAAAAGGCGCTGAAAGCCTTCCTGACGGATATTACCTGAAATGGGTTACATACGCGAAGAAGAACAAGCAGATATATATAGCTTCTGAGACGGGGAAACTGTCGATCTATAAAGCAGGCAGCGTAGACGCCTGGGTCGAGATAGACCAGAGAAACACGACATACAAGTCGCTCCCGCTTAATGCTTTCAAGATCAACGCCGCGGACAAGGCGATAGATGATGTGAAAGTAACTGTTGATGGCAGCGAAATAACATCAGGATCGACTGTGAATGTCAGCGGGAGTGAAGAGAAAAAGCTTGAAGTAAAAGTGAAATACGAGGGATCAGACAAGTACACTGAAGTGAATGTGAACTCGTACAAGCTCTCATCGAGCGATTATGACACAGCAGTATTTTCCGACGACAAGAAGAGGTTCCGTTTCGAGAAGCCGGGACAGGCCGATATCACAGTGACATGCGGGAGCAGGTCCGTTACGTTCACAGCGAAGTCAAAGTTCGTGCCTGCAGCGGGTATAACACTTAAGCTGCCGGACACCGTTGAGATGGATACGCTCATCTACAGCATGGCTGACGGTGAGAACTATACCGGCATACTCGGGCAGGATCTCGCGGACGATTATGAGATAGTACCGGCTAACGCAAGCTATAAGACTGTAAAGTGGTCGAATGATAACAGCAAGGTCGCTGAATACACTTCGAAGTTCGATAATGGTTTCATCGGACATTCCGAAGGAGACACAGTGATAACGGCTGAACTCGATCAGGGATCGGACGGTTCGAAAATAACGG
>JBJETC010000206.1:0-1976 GCA_051883115.1 Anaerovoracaceae bacterium | reverse complement strand
CTCATTTTTTACCTCCACCAAACAGGATATCTGAACCAACAGCACGCTCAACGGCCTTGCTCACGTTTCTGAGCCCGTTGCCCGACGAACCGCCCTTACCCGGGATCGGTATTATCGCAGGCAGTTTGTCGTCCTTGTAGCTGTCGATCTCTTCTTCTATTTTTTCTGCCAGGCTCTCTGTTATGTAGATTATCGCGTAATCTTCCCCAGCCAGTCTGTGGAGCGTCTTCCCCGCGTCCTCAGCCGCTTCGCACGGGAAAACGTCTATCCCGACTGCTCTGAAGCCTGACACAGATTCCCTGTCTCCTATCATTCCTATTTTATACATAAGGCTCCCTCAGCATATCGATGATGCCGCTCCTGTCGGAATCTATGATGATCCCGGTAAAAATCAGGCGCAGATTGTCGATTTCCGTTTTTTTCGCGTACCAGTACGCCGCAATAGGCGCCAGTCCGAAAGCTATATATTTTGCCTTTTTGTAACTCTCCATCACTGTGTCGTCAGCCAGCTTCTCAAGACGCGCGAAGCTTCCCGTGTCCCTGAGCGACTGTCCGCCCTCAGCCATGACCTTCTTCAGGCCGTAAGGCTGGAGCTTGTCAGCGAGCTGCGAATACGGCTCTTCATAGTTCTGGATGAAAAATTCCTGCGGGACATTGCCGCCTTCGATGAAAACTCTCTCGAAGAACGACCATGCCTTGCCCATCTGCTTGAGACGAATGAACGCTTCAAGGTTCATGACGTCTATCTGGGCCTTTACAGCCCCGATGACTATATCATCCTCAGTCTTCGCCGCCACCTTTGAAACAAGGTCATAGCAGGCTTTGTCGACTACGATGTCTATGTCCTGCGGGTCGCTGCTCCTGCCGTAGAGATCCGAAGCGTCCTCAATGGCGTGCTTCATCTCCGTCGGCATGAAGATATAGTTCCTGTCGCGGATCATCCCCAGAAGAGCCTTCCTGTCGATACTGCCCGTCGATACGAGCTGGTCCTCATCAGGCGTTCTGCCCAGAGCCTCAGACTTCAGGCATACCTTTATATTGAGGAAATCGCTCGGCAGCGTGAAGAAATCAAGCTCCGACGGATCTTTCACCGTCGTGCGGATCTTGTCATGCAGCTTCTGCTGCTCGCGGCTCAGGAACGCATCGACGTCCCCGTTCTCGAGCTCCGGCGACTCTTCGTAGCCGAAATCTGTGAGGAGTGAAGCGCACTGCTTCAGGTCCCTGCAGGAAGCTGCTCTCGTGAGGTCCTGCCTGTTCATGAGGCTGCTCACGGCGCATCCAATGGAAGCATCGGCAAAAGTATAGCTGTAAATATCTTTTTTTGCCATATTACTCTCCCTGACGGAAAAGTATATCCGCAGCCTCCGATGCAAGGCTGCTCCTTGAATCTCTGATGATGGATTCTATCGATCCGTCGTAATATACTTTGCCGTCCCTTACGAAGAGACCCGCCCTGATATCGCGTGTCTCCTCTGAAAGCTTGAAATCGCCTGAAGGAATGCTTCTGTTAAGCTCCTTCACGACATCGTATCCGATGTCCCTGGCGTCCCTTTCGTTAAGGATCACTTCTCCGCGCGTGCTTCCCGTCGTCTTGACGGTATTCACCAGGAATTCGATGTAATCGTGCTTGTCGAGACCTGAGATCTTTTCAACAGCAGCGTCAAAGCATCTGTCGATGATCTCCTGTTTCTTTTTGAGGACAGCGTTCCTGCCGTCGATGTCGGCAACGGCTCTGCGTCTCTCTACGACACGCACCTTATCGCCGGCGCCTTTTTTCTCAGCGTCTTTGACGATCTGGTCAGCCTTCTTCGCCGCCTCATCGCGCTTTGCGTCACACTGCTCCTTCGTGCTTTTCTCTATCCCGGCGATCTGGTCCTTCGCGTCCTGCATGATTTTCGAAGTGATCTTTTCCAATCCGTTATGTAGCATTACAACAAGCAGTAGATTTTATACTTAAAAAAGACCAAGTATATCTA
>JBJETC010000205.1:0-1976 GCA_051883115.1 Anaerovoracaceae bacterium | reverse complement strand
AAAACCATGCGCATGTTTTCTATATCAACGTCAGACGCCCAGTAATCGTATCCCGGCGATGAAAAACCGCACTCAGGGCAGTATGCCCTGCCGATGTTGCTGTATCTTATGTACTCGTATTTCAGCCTGCTGTGGCACTTCGGGCAGATGGCCATGTCGTTTATGAGGTTGCGGCATTCGGTGCTGTCGCCCGGCATGTCCTTTATCCCGAAATACACCCTGTCGTTCGAAGGCGCGACGCCGGACGCGATGAGGTCGTCGGCGTTCAGCACGAGCTTCGTTTTTTCCGGCATGTACGCCGTCAAAATGCTGCTGATGTACTCAGGATGGCCGTTCCTCATGATCGAATCCCTGGAGAGGTTCATTACTATGAGGTAATCAGGCCTGACGTACGGAAAAACGAGTCTCGCCGATCTCTCATCTATCTCGAGGACAGCCGTGTCATATCTCTCCCTGCCGAAAACGGAGACGCCGCTTATGAGGCATGTCGCGATTCCCGAGTTTATGTTCGATCCCCTGCTGTTGCAGAGGACCTTGCAGCCTGTTTCCTTCAGTGAGTCATTCACGAGGTTCGTGACCGTCGTCTTTCCGTTCGTTCCCGTGATCCCGATGATCCTCGCCGGTTTTTTCACCCAGCGGAGAAAATCAGGGCAGATCTTCAGCGCCACGATGCCCGGGAAGTTCGTCCCGTTGTGGCGCGTGACCTTCAGCGCTATCACCGAAAGTTTTGCCGCTATCAAAGCTATGCCGTATCTGAATTTTCCCATCTGTAAACCTCTGACATCTGCCGGCCCCGCGCCGGCTCAGAAAAAAAGCACCGGTGATGTCCCGATGCGTTAAAGGCAGGCGGATGCCCGCCATGCTTGATTTTAATATTTATAGCTCGGCACGATTTTCTTTATCTCCGGGATGATGCCGATCCTGCTGTCGCTCTGCTTAGGCAGCTGCATGTAGTCGTATGCCGTGTAGTTGTTCCCCTCGATGATCACAGGGCCGTCTTCCGTGACAGCAACGTCCCATCCGACATACCTGATCTGCGGTACGACGAGCGAAGCCTTCAGGATCATCTCCTTGGACTCCTCCCAGTAAGGCACCTTGAAGCCGATGACGTTCTTGTGAGTGATAGGATGCTCCGTGTAGAACTGGTCTGCGGCCGTGTCGCCCGAGTGGAACGGATAGTTGCAGACGCCTGTCTCGATGTCTATAGGCGAGTGCATGCCGAATACGTCGACCACCCTCTTGCCGAGGCCGAATTTCTGCGCGGCAAAGAGGAGATGCGGCTCTCCGTCATCGCCTATGAGCGTTATGAGTCTCATTGTGTTGAGAGCGTACGGGTTTATCTCCTTGAGAGCGTGATGGTTCTCTACGAGATCCTCGAGCACTCCGAAGTTCTTTTCCCTTACGTATTTTACAAAATCGTCGGCCGTGTCGAAGTCTGACATTTTGATGGACTCGGCGCCGATACCGCATGAGAGGTCGAGCATCTTGCCGAATGTCCTCTCGTGTGTCTCATAGTACTTCTTTATATCGTCGTCTGTCGCCGTCGTCATGTCGACAAAGCTTCTCTTTTCGTATTCCGCGAATATCTCGTCGAACTCGTTCTTGTTGTCGTAGCAGTGCGAAAAACGTTCGTCGTTCACCTGATTTATGAGCGCCTTGCTGCGGAACCTCGTGAGGTATGTGTCTCTCGTCGCGTCGTCGAGTTCCCAGAAGTGGTACATAGTGTAGTCGTTGTAGCCGCTTCCGAATTTCCTCGCGCAGTGCATCATGTCAGCGAAGAGCCATGCTTTGCTCTTTCCTGAGATCTTGTGGATGTAATCGATCCTCTGGTTCATTGTGGAGAGTTTTGCGTTAGAAAAAACTCTGAATTTATATGATAAATTGCTTTCCGGCATGTTTTCCTCCTGTGCCAGTGTGGTGTATTTTTTAAATTCAACAAAATGATATTATATCCTATTGCAGTGCGTATTTCAATC
>JBJETC010000204.1:0-1985 GCA_051883115.1 Anaerovoracaceae bacterium | reverse complement strand
GGCGAGGAGATAAAGAAGCTCATAAGCAGCATGATGCTCAGAGAGATCAAGGATCCCCGCCTCGAAGGGATCATCAGCGTCTCAGACGTTGAGGTCACGAAGGACAGCAGCTATGCCACTGTTTACATCATGATCCTCGATACAGGCCAGAGCGCGGAAGAAAAGGAAAAACGCGAACAGGACGTCCTGGACGGTTTTTACAGCGCGAAGGGCATGATCAGGAAAGAGATCGGGGAAAAAATGAGACTCCATCACGCTCCTGATCTCGTCTTCAGGATCGACAGGTCCATGGAGTACGGCGAGCACATAGACAAGGTGATAGCCGAGCTCGAAAAGGACGAAAAGGAAAAAAACGGGGAAGATAACGACTGATGATCAAAAACGATTCACTGGAAAAAATAGCTGAAGAAGTAAAAAAAGCAGACAGCGTCTATATTTTTATCCATGAAAACATGGACGGCGACGCCATAGGTTCGGGATCGGCTCTCTGCACAGTCCTGAGAAGGATGGGCAAGACAGCGTATGTCGTGAAGAACGGCGCGATCCCTGACAACCTGAGATTCCTCGACAGGGACACGTGCGTCGACTGCGGAGATGTGCCGGGTGAGCACGATCTCTCACTCGCTGTGGACTGCGGCGAGAGGAAGAGGTTCCCTGACAACATCGAGCTTTTTGATCAGGGAAAAGTCACGGCGTGCATAGACCACCACGAGACTGATGAAGCGCAGTTCGACCTGAATCACGTGGAGCCGGACGCCGCGGCGAGCGGTGAGCTCATATTCAGATTCATCAGGATACTCGGCGAGGAGCTCGACAAGGAAGAAGCAGAATCGCTTTTCGCCGCGATAACGACTGACACGGGCAATTTCCAGTATTCGAACACGACGAAGAAGACTCATCTCATCACAGCTGAGCTTTACGATCACGGTATAGACAGCAGCAAGGTGAGCAATCAGATATACGAGACTGTTCCTCTGAGAAAGATGAGGCTCAAGTCCGCCGCGATGTCCAGAATGGAGATAACAGCAGACGGCAGGGTCGCGATGACCGCGGTCACGCAGGACATGCTGAAGGAAACAGGCGCTGTGCTGAACGATTCCGAAGGTATAGTCTCGGAGCTCAGGCAGATAGACGGCGTCGAGATCTCGGCCCTCATAAAGGAATCAGATGACGGCAGGGTATTCGTAAGTCTGAGGTCGAAGACAGGCGCCAATGTCAGGAATGTCGCGATGAGATTCGGCGGCGGCGGCCACATAAGGGCCGCGGGCTGCACTGTAGAGGGAAGCTCATGGCAGGCTGTTTATGACGGCATAAAGAAGGCCGCGTCGGAAGAAGTCCTCGGAGAAAAGGAAGACTGAGCCTGACATGACAAGATCCGGAATCATAAATATATACAAGGAACAGGGGATGACGTCTCACGATGTCGTAGGAAAGGTGAGGCGCATAGTAGGGGAAAAGCGTGTCGGCCACACCGGTACGCTCGATCCTATGGCGACGGGAGTCCTCCCGATATGCGTGGGACGCTCGGCGAGGGTCATACAGTACCTCGACCCTGACAGAAAAGCATACAGGTGCGTCATGAAGCTCGGTAAGCGTTCCGACACGTATGACGCATGGGGCAGCTTCGTCGAAGAGGCCGGTGACGCTGAGATAAACGCTGTCGATGAAGAAAAAGTAAGGGATGTGTTTTCCCGCTTCAAAGGTGACATGGAACAGATGCCGCCTTTTTATTCTGCTGTGAAAGTGAACGGCAGGCGGCTGTACGAATACGCGAGAAAAGGCAAGGCCATAGACATGGCCGATGTCCCTGCGAGAAAGATACACATATATTCTCTCAGCGTCGAAGGCATGGAACTGGGCCGCGGCAGTGAGAGCACCGTTTCATTCAGCGTTGAGTGCTCGCGCGGGACCTTCATAAGGTCCATATGCGACGAGGCAGGTGAAGCGCTCGGTACGCACGGATACATGTGCTCGCTCGAGAGGAC
>JBJETC010000203.1:0-1987 GCA_051883115.1 Anaerovoracaceae bacterium | reverse complement strand
GAAAAAGACACCGGACGCGAAGGCGCAGCATGCCATAGCGCACTTCAGATACGACAAAGGTTATCTTTTCTCTTTCAGGGGCCATGTCGAGGGGAGACTCCTGTGCGTGGACATGGAAGCAGAAGATGTATATACCAATTTCACAGGCAGGGTGCTGAAGGAATCATTCATGAGCACGTTCAGGGAAGTCGAAAACGGACTCAAGGGCTATTCGGAACTTGATGACGCTGACGAGGCTGATGAGACAGGAGCTCAGGGTGACGAAGGCTGACGCCGGCCCGCGGAAAGCAATTATTTTACTTTTATTTTTTTGTTCTGTTAAAACTAAGGAGGAATCATCATGAGCACAGCTTTACTGCTGATCATAGCCATAGCGGTCCTCGTACTGGGCTACATCTTCTATGGCGGATGGCTCGAAAAATCGTGGGGGATCGATCCTGACAGACCGACACCTGCACATGAACTTGAAGACGGAGTGGACTACTGTCCTGCAAAGGCTCCTGTCCTCATCGGACATCACTTTTCATCGATCGCCGGAGCAGGCCCTATCAACGGACCTATTCAGGCAGCCGTTTTCGGATGGGTACCGGTAGTTCTCTGGGTTCTCGTCGGAGGAATATTCTTCGGAGCCGTACATGACTTCGGCGCACTTTTCGCATCGATCAGGCACAGAGGCCAGTCGATCGGAGTCGTTATCGAGGACACGATGGGCAAAGGCGCAAAGAGGCTTTTCATCTTCTTCGCTTACCTGACACTGCTCCTCGTAGTGGCGGCATTCGGATCTATCGTAGCAAGCACATTCGGGAACACGAACGCTGCCGGCCTTCCTGTCACAGGAAGAGCTCTTGCGGCTAACGAGTCAACAGCGATGATCTCCATCCTGTTCATCCTCCTCGCCGTACTTTTCGGTTTCCTCGTTTACAGAAAGAACACGCCTATCAGCGTCGGCACAGTCATCGGTATCATCGGTATCTGCGTCATCGTCGCGATAGGACTCAACTGGCATCCTATCTCACTGTCATACAAGCAGTGGATGGTATTCATCGGGATCTACATCCTCGTAGCTTCCGTAACACCGGTATGGATCCTGCTCCAACCGAGAGACTACCTCAGCTCGTTCCTGCTCTACTTCATGATGGCAGTCGCTGCTGTTGGTATCATCGGATCAACGATCATGGGCAAAGGCCACATCTCGATGCCTGCTTACACAGGATGGAGCCACCCTGTATCGAACGGACTGTTCACGACAGGAACCCTGTTCCCGGCACTGTTTATAACGATCGCCTGCGGAGCTATTTCGGGATTCCACTCACTCGTATCGTCAGGAACTACCGCTAAGCAGATCGACAACGAAGCACATGCACGTCCTATAGGATACGGCTCAATGCTTATCGAGTCACTGCTCGCTATCATCTCGGTCTGCGCTGTAGCATTCGTATGGAAAGACGCTTCAGCCGGAAAGATCGCTTCACCGACAGCTGTATTCGCTCTTGGTATCTCCAACATGGTAGGCACATTCACTGGATCAGCCAAGGTCGTAAACGTAACATACAGTTTGCTCGTACTTGCGGTCTCGGTATTCTGCCTGACATCGCTTGATACATCGACAAGACTTGCCCGTTACATGTTCCAGGAATTCTGGCTCGAAGGAGACGAGACTCCTCAGACAGTTACAGGATACAAGAAAGTCCTGACGAACCCTGTATTCGCAACAGCTATCACAGTAGTCCTCGGTATCGCACTCGGACTCACGGGATACACGAAGATCTGGCCGCTGTTCGGAGCTTCCAACCAGCTGCTCGCAGCCATCGGACTCCTTGCAGTATGCACATGGCTCGGCAAGATCGGTAAGAACAACAAGATGTTCTACATCCCTATGGTATTCATGCTCATCGTGACGCTGACATCGCTCTGCCAGACGATCATGACGAAGTTCAAGCTCCTCGGCGCCGGCAAGGCCGCTATGGCAGCAGTAGGAACAGACGCT
>JBJETC010000202.1:0-1991 GCA_051883115.1 Anaerovoracaceae bacterium | reverse complement strand
TCGCTATCGAAAGAGAATAGAAGAGCTGTCCGAGAGCCCCGAGGAACGTTTTTCCGCTGAACTTAGAGAAGTCAGGCAGGAGGTAGTACTTGACACCGCCGAGCGCGCCCGGTCTCGTGATAGAGTATAGCGCGATGCCGACGGACATGACGAGGAGTACAGGCATCAGAATCTTCGATACCTTTTCGATACCCTGCTCAACGCCGAGAAGGACGACGATGAAAGTAAAGCCTAAGAATACGAGGAACCAGACGATAGGGTCTACAGGCTTGCTGATGACGCTGCCGAAGAAGCCGTCTACTGCTGCCTGCTTGTCAAGTCCTCTGATGTAGACAGTGATATATTTAACGACCCAGCCTCCTATTACGCAGTAATACGGCGTGATGATAGCCGGGATTATGAGTCCGAGCCATCCGCAGATGCTGAAGCGCTTGTCGAGCGACTTGTAAGCCGCCGCGGCACTGAGCTTCGTATAGCGTCCGACACCGATCTCAGCGCACAGCATGGCAAAACCGAATGTAGCGGCAAGGATAACGTAGCAGAGCAGGAAAATACCTCCTCCGTACTGAGCCGCCAGATAAGGGAATCTCCACAGATTTCCCAGGCCTACAGCTGACGACGCCGCAGCCATAACAAATCCGACCCTGCTCGAAAAGCTGGATCGCTGTTTCTTTCCATCCATAATAAAAAACACCTCAATTTCTTACAAATCTAGTCAGTTGCTGAGTAAAACAACGACTACAATTGTACTATAAATCACGGCCGATTTGAATATTAAAAGCGAAAAAATTATTATTTTTTATTAAATAATCGAAGAGATTTTATGATAAAACACAATTTTGCCCGGAAAATGCATCTCAGCGCGTACTTTTTCGGTATATAAAATGTATAATAATGAATAAAAATGGATAAGACCGCGCGGCGGCGCCGGATATATTTTTATAGACAATTAAAAATGTTAAAGAAATATGATATAATGCAATAAATGAATGAAGGGCCGGTCCGGCTGTCAAAGGGCAGGAATTGACAATTTCTTCGTTTTCATATATTGTTTTACAGCACGGTAAAAATAAATTCGTGATAATTTCGGCGTATCATGAATATACGTTTATATACGAATAATTATTAGCTGATAATGCAAATCGATATAGAAGGGAGATCGGCTGGATCGGCGAATGGTATATATAGCTACTATCTTACTGGCTGCTGCAGCGGGTATCGCGCAGGGTATAACAGGCTTCGGATCGGGGCTCGTGATAATGAGCGTGCTCCCTTTTTTCCTGGGCGTAACTGACGCGGCTGCCGTGTGCGGACTTGTCATGCTCCTTCTCAATCTGACGGCGACATGGCATTTCAGGTCCAAAGTAAAGATAAAGCGGATCGCTCTGCCGACGCTCTGCTTTTTCGCAGGAAGCGCCGCGGCGATCATGAACGTGAAGAGGATACCTATAAAGCAGCTGCAGATCTGCTTCGGGATATTCCTCATAGTGATGGCGTTCTACTTCATTTTCATAAAAAAGGGCGGGACCATCAGGGACAATGCTCTTACGATGGTCATATGCTGCACGGGGGCCGGCCTGTGCGACGGGCTTTTTTCCATAGGAGGTCCGCCGCTCGCCATGTATTTCCTCGCGCATTCCGATGGCGATACTGAGCAGTATCTGGCTGATCAGCAGAGCTGCTACCTCATAGCGGATATTTTTTCCGCGTCGATGCGAGTGTATGAAGGCATAATGACGCCTCACCTCGCTTTCACGGGCCTTACCGGACTCGTCGGCGTGGTCATCGGCATGGGTCTAGCTTTCAGACTGATAGACAAGATAGAAGACAAGACGATCCGGAAGGCCATCTATGCGATGATGGGTATTTCCGGGGCGGTGACAGTGATCAAGGCTCTGGTGATGTAGTCCCTGGAGGGGGACGCGAGCTTCTTATAAGGATGGTGTGTTTAATGGATAAAGGTAAGATTTCCGAAAAGGATTTTCTCGTCG
>JBJETC010000201.1:0-2015 GCA_051883115.1 Anaerovoracaceae bacterium | reverse complement strand
TGACAAACGTAGTGCCATATGGATTCTCTTTGTCGTATTCCAATGTAAACATCAGCAGCGGCAATTCTGCATCAGTAGGCTCATCATAATACAATTGTATAACTTCTCCTATATATAAACCGAAATCTACTTTCTTCTGGCGGGCAGGATCGTCCGCGTTCATGCCGGAAGCGATGATGTCCGCGTTTCCTGCCTGGACTGCCGGGATGAGGGCGTCAAAAGACATCGTCGTGAATTTTACCTTGAATCCTGCGGCTTTTCCGATGGCGTTCATGAGGTCAACGTCGAATCCATCCGGGTTCCCGTCGTCGTCTGTCGTATCAAAAGGAGGATATGTTGCCTCGAATACGACCTTGTATGTCTTTTCATTCTTTTTCGAGTTCTTGTCTGAGCTTGAGCTGCCGCATGAAGCGAATACACCGATCATGCTTACGCAGAGGGCGATTATGCCGGCCTTCTTGAGAATTGATTTTTTCATAATAATCGTACCTTCCTTACAATAGTTTAATGTAAATAACTTTACATTTTGTTTAATATAAATGCAATATAGCACCAATGAAGACGTATGTCAATGATATTATGCATAAAAAGGTATTTTTATACAAAGAAAAGCAGCAGGCAGACCGCGTACCTTCTGCGGAAGATGCTGATCCTGCAAAGGAAAATCGATGATTTGAATAATTAGATCGAAGATTTAACTGCGAGCGATAATAATGAAGGAATATCAGGAAGTCTGTGCGGGGGGCGGCCGTGTGCCGGCTGCTTACTATTATATATAGCAGTTCGGACGGCGTCTGCTGCGGGACGCCTTTGCATGTAATCTGCCTGCGGTTCGCTCCCGCTCACCGGGAACGTCATCAAAGTAAGCGGGACGTAAAACGCGGGATTTTCAACTATATCAAAGTTTAATATCAAAAAAATCAAATATATCGAAAAAAGTACTTGCCAAGTGTATGGTTCCATGATAATATATACGAGCGCTCGAGAGAGACGAACGCCGAAAGACATGACAATAAAGTTTCGATCCTGCTGAAGTAAAAAACACTTCAAGAAAAGGTAAAAAAACTTGTTGACAGGTCGCCGGTGAAATGGTAATATAGATAAGCGCTCGGAAATGACAGCCGTCGCGAGACGGAGTCGTTTTTCTTTTAACTTAAAACAGGTCTTCGAAAAAAAGATCTGAAAAAAGTTAAAAAAGTCCTTGACAGGACGGCAAACGAGTGATAATATATTGCTTGTTCGCTGCGAGCGAACGGCGGGACGTCAAAAATCCCGCGGAACATTGAAAACTCCATAGACAAGGAAAAAGTCAAACAGACAAAGCATATTAAATATGCAACATGACGAACCAAATAGGTTCACGACAATTTCCAAGGAAAACAGTAATTCGAGAGAATAACTAAAAGACGCAGATAAGATCAGCGTCTGATCCAGGGAAGATACTTAAAGGCGAGAGCCTTTGAATATACGAATTTTATCAAGAGTTCGATCCTGGCTCAGGATGAACGCTGGCGGCGTGCCTAACACATGCAAGTCGAGCGGGAAGTCCGATAATGAAGCTTCGGTAGATTTATTGGATGGACAGCGGCGGACGGGTGAGTAACGCGTGGGCAACCTGCCCTTCACAGGAGGATAGCCGTGGGAAACTACGAGTAATACTCCATGATACAGAGAGATCACATGGTCATTCTGTCAAAGATTTATCGGTGAGGGATGGGCCCGCGTCTGATTAGCCAGTTGGTGAGGTAGCGGCTCACCAAAGCGACGATCGGTAGCCGGCCTGAGAGGGTGAACGGCCACATTGGAACTGAGACACGGTCCAGACTCCTACGGGAGGCAGCAGTGGGGAATATTGGGCAATGGGCGAAAGCCTGACCCAGCAACGCCGCGTGAGGGAAGAAGGTTTTCGGATTGTAAACCTCTGTCCTCAAGGACGAAGGAAGTGACGGTACTTGAGGAGGAAGCCCCGGCTAACTACGTGCCAGCAGCCGCGGTAATACGTAGGGGGCGAGCGT
>JBJETC010000200.1:0-2019 GCA_051883115.1 Anaerovoracaceae bacterium | reverse complement strand
GTCCTTCGTCGTCTGGGGGTAAACTATATCTCCGATACCTGTGGCTTTCTCTGTGATGCCGAGGGCTTTCGGGATAGAAGGTCCCGTGATGTCGGCGTCCATTACGGCCGTCTTGAGACCGTGACGCATGCTCGCAGCAGCGAGGAGCGATGTTACGGATGATTTTCCGACGCCTCCCTTGCCGCTGACGACTCCGATGACTTTCTTAATGTCAGAGCCTTCGTTCTGCTTGAGTTTCTGTATCCCGCCGCCCTTGCGTTCAGAGCAGTTCAGTGAGCAGCTTTCGCAATTGTTATCGCAATCAGCCATTATTTTTCCTTTCGATATAAAACAAAAAATGATTTCGGGTAATTACCGCCGACTTTCGCGTCAGCTATGTAATTTTACCACAAAATCAATCTTTCGAAACAGTTTCGTTGTCCCGGAACCATAAAAATACCGGCCGCCTTGAGCTTTTCTACTGCAGATTCTTTATTTATGGATCCCTTCTCGATCCTCGTGTCTGCCCCAACTTTACTTAAGCTCCTTAAGCGGCCGGCTTGTTGAATTTTCGGATTCACACATTTCTGGTGGAACCACCTTCTTTCTAAAAAGGATTTCTGAGGTCCGGATCTACTTCACCGTCCCTTTTTTCTTCCTTTTTCTTTGTAACTATATTGTAACACCCTTTTTACAAAAAGCAATAGAATATTCAGAATATTTCAATAAATTTATCCTGCTCTATATCACCCCTCCCCCGCGGCGCCTGTGTCATTTGACAACAGCCGGTTTTGGAATTATTCTTGAGTCATCTTAAGGGAAAAGAGCGTGAGATAAATTGAAGACAAAGATATACGAACTCAAGGACGAGCTCAGCAGCATCGCCGTTTTCAGGAACATCATGGACACTGACATAATGCGCGAATTCATGAGCTTCCTTGATTCCATACCTGACAATACGACGAGCGAAAAGCTCAGACACCTGTCAGGCTTTTCAGCAGGCATCTACAGAGAAGGCGGCAGCCTCAGCGCTTTCGTGATGAAATTCATTTCCGAGGACGAGAACCCGTACATCCTGATGAAGGCAAAGAAGCGAAGCGTGCCGGAAGTGATGGAAAAAGCGGCCGAGCATGAGCTGGATGTTCTGAACACGTTCGCTCAGCTCACACCTGACGACGTACGCACCGTGCTTTCATACGACGGCGTCATCCCTGAATGGGAGACGAGCCCTGTCGATATACCGGGAAGATACCATGAGATAATCGAGAACATAGACAAGGTCGGCTACGGCATATTCGCCCGCTATGATTCGTTCAGGATAGAAGACGGAAGGCTCGCCCCTGTCATCCACAAGGACGGACAGACTCTCGACTCGCTGTACGGCTACGAAAGAGAGCGGAAAGCCGTTTATGAGAATACAATGGCGCTCGCAAAAGGATATCCCGCGGCGAATGTCCTCCTCTACGGCGATGCAGGTACGGGAAAATCATCGACTGTCAAGGCATGCGCCAACGCCTTCGCAGGCGAGGGCGTAAGGCTCATAGAATTCACGAAGGACCAGATCGGCGAGATCCCCGACATCATAGATCAGGTCTACGACATCCCTCTAAAGTTCATTTTCTTCATAGATGACCTGAGCTTCAGGGAAGATGACGACGATTTCTGCATGATGAAAGGCATCCTCGAAGGCAACATCACGGGAAAATCGGACAACATAGCGATATACGCCACGAGCAACAGGCGCCACCTCGTCCGTGAGATAGCCGAGGACCGCTCCGGCACAGACATACATATAAACGACACGCTGCAGCAGACGATGAGCCTTTCGGCGAGATTCGGCATAACGATCGTGTTCTCGAAGCCTGACAAGGATCTCTACACAGAGATCGTGGACAAGCTCGCTGGAGAATACGGGATAAACATGCCTGAAGAAGAGCTCCACAGGAGAGCCGAGGCGTTCGCGATAAGATCGAGCGGCAGGAGCCCGCGCACGGCGAAGCAGTTCATACAGCGCCTGAAGATAAAAGAAGAGATAAAAGT
>JBJETC010000199.1:0-2024 GCA_051883115.1 Anaerovoracaceae bacterium | reverse complement strand
ATAACCTTTTGCATCATCATATGCAGTCTTGAATGCTGCCCATGATTCCGGCGTATAATCCGCTTCATTCAGTTTGGAAGCACTCTGAACAGCCTTCTCGAGCGCTGTCCTGTCGATATCATGTACATCAGTATCCTGAAGGTCGATCCCGTATACTGCATAGGAGATTCTCATCGTCGTCTCATCCTTGGCGATCATCTTCGAATCAGACGGATCCATTGCGATGCCGTAGAAAAATCTGAACGCTCTGCACTGCTGCGTAGCGCCGTAATTTGCCTCAGGAGCCTCAGGTTCATCGAGGTCGTTCTCGCAGTATTTTATTGCGAGGAGCGGCTTTACAGCTTCCTTCGCACTTGTTGCGACATCAGTCCTCATCTTTTTACCAAGGTAGTTGTGTCTTGTCTGACCGTCTAATACAACGGTCTCCTGCTGATCTGCCTTGATCTTGTCATAGAGAGCCTTGTTCTTGCTTTCATAGATATCGGTAAACGTGTATCTCTTCTGGCTCAGATATGTGTATGAGAAACCGCCTTCCGGATAATAATTGCTGTTTGCATCATTATCATTCAGTGTTTCATCAGTCGAAGCATCATTCGTGCGGATCCTGATCTCAGACCCCTTCTTGAAGTAAGAATCGATCCCCGCATCCTTCAGCAGCTTATCGAGAGTCACGCCCGTTACCCTAAAGCTCCTGATTCCGTGATGCGAGCAGATAGACTGATAGAGTCCATCCTTCGTGTCTGCAAGCTTCTCGATGTCAGCCATCGTGTATGTTTTTTCTGATAAAACTTTTCCATCCTTGTCGAGATGCCTTACATACAGCGTCTCAGCGCCATAATTCTGAACAGCTACAGCTGCATCAACATCAGGATATCCCGCTGCTTTGATCGTGATCTGGTATGTCTGGCTGCGCTTAGGTGTCTTTGTAAATTCAGCCATATCTATGACTAGTCTGTAGGCAGGCGCAGCTGACGCGTCTGTCTTGGAAACTGTCTTTACGATACCGTATGCATTAACTGTCGCAGTTGATGTACCCTCGTTTACGTCAGCTGTGACAGGCGTCATGCTGACAGACTTTCCGTCAACAGTCACACTTGTGACCTTGTTCATCCAGTCGTCTGTCGCACCCTTAAGAGAAAATGAAGCGACTTCCTTCTTCACCGCTTCGTCAGTAACACCGGTCAATGTTACTTTCTCCGGCAGAGTCGGAGCCCCTGATGCCGCGTCATCGGCAAATACGAGTGACGAGCTTCCCATAATGATTGCCATGACCACCGCGAGCATCACGATAATCATCCTTTGTACCAAACATTCACGCTTTTCCAATTTTGTCCTCCCTTCACTATAAAATGTTTTATTTTTTCCTGGGGGCAAAACGCCCCTCGCACTTCCGGCACCCTGCCGGAAACCTTATAGGAAACCGTACAGCCCACAGTCTATACAGCTTTCAAACATTATCTCAATGGATAAATCTGATCACCAGCTTTGCAGCCGCGAAAAGCAGCGCTGCTTCGCCGACGATAAAATACCATTCATTTCCTCTGTGTTTTTTCATGCATCCAGGGCCGGCATTCGATACCGGGCAGCCTCCTGCGCACCTGTAGCACGCGATGCACTCGCCGGAGCCGGTATTTCTCCTGCAGAGTTGTCCGCCGCTATCTTCAGGAACATCAGGTCCGGCCGCCTTCAACGGTCCAGAGGCGTTCCCCGGCTCGGCAGCCCTTCCTTCTGCCAGTTCAACAGAACAAAAATATCCTGCAGGACAATTTTTCTCGCACTGATGACATCTGCCGACACAGCGCGCCGGATCCCTTTTCATCCTGAACGCAGGCAGTACTGGGATCAGCGTGAACACCGCTCCCATAGGGCAGAGGAAAAGGCAGAAAAACCTTCTTACACATGCCATCCCGATGATTATGGCTATGAGAACGATGAGTCCGGCTGTTTTTCCGCTCATCGAGAAATCAAGCGCCCTGAACTTCGCGAATATGCCCCACGGATCGTAATCCGAGACCTTCGTGTAG
>JBJETC010000198.1:0-2024 GCA_051883115.1 Anaerovoracaceae bacterium | reverse complement strand
AAAATATCTTCATGAAATCTGATACGAAAATCCCAGGGGGTGTTTTTCCATGAAGATAGTTTTTATTACGCCTACAACGGCTCTGCGCCGTTTTCCTGTTTACAGGGCGGCGGGCAGGGTCTACGGCCAGTCGAATTCGATAACGGGTCCGCTCATACTCGGGGGTATACTGAAGCGTGCCGGTCATGACGTCGAGGTATATGAGGAGCTTAATGGCAAGGCGGATCTGAAAAAACTTCTGAAAGATACTGATATTTTCTGTTTTTCAATAATGACGAGCAATGCGCCGAGGGCGTACGAGCTTGCTGACATGATCCATGAAAAAAGCAGCGCGAGGGTGCTGATGGGCGGTATGCACGCGTCATACATGTCTGAGGAAGCGGCGCGCCATGCTGATCAGGTCATAGTGGGCGAAGGTGAAAAAGTCATACTCGACGTCGTCGAGGGCAGGATCACAGACAGGATAGTCGAGGGCATACCTATGGATAACCTGGATGAGGCGCCTTACCCTGACTACAGCATCCTCAAGACACCATGCGAAGCCGCGAACGTCCTGACGACACGCGGCTGCCCGTACAGATGCACGTTCTGCACGACATCGAGGATGTTCGCGCCTTACAGGCAGCGCAGCGTGGACAACGTCATCGAAGAGATACGCATGTACAAGAAAATGGGGTTCAAGTACATGAACTTCGAGGACGACAACTTCACGGCAGACAAGGAGCGCGCCAAGGAGATATGCCGCCGCATGATAGCCGAAGGCCTGACATTCAAGGAGACATTCTTTTTCGGACGCACAGACATGGCGAACGATGAAGAGCTTTTGACACTCCTTCACGACGCTCATCTGACGAGAGTGCTCATCGGTATAGAGTCGCTGAACCAGAAGGCGCTGAACTCGATCCACAAAGGCCAGGATATAGAAGATATAAGACGGGCAGGGCGCGCATGCGCCGAGCACGGCATCAGGGTCATAGCGAGCATAGTGCTCGGCCTCGATGATGATAATAAAGAAGACATCAAAAGGTCGGTCGATTTCGCCAAGTCCATAAACGCATATCAGCTGCAGCCGGCCATACTCACGCCTTATCCGGGCACGCCGGTCTATGAGCAGATGGAAAAAGAGGGGCGTCTGCTCGATGAGACAGGCTGGAACGCGTACGACATGATGAACGTCGTTTTCCAGCCGAAGAACATGTCACCGTGGGAACTGCAGGCGACATTCTATGAGATGGTGAGGTATTTCTACGATTTCAAGTCTGCGAAGAAAATAGGGGAGATATTCGGGAAGGAATACGGAAAAAGGCGGCGCGGCCTTGCCGTGTACGCGAGACTCGGCTCATGGGCTGCCGCGGCGGCGTCCCATTTCAAGGGCACGCTTTATGGAAAGATCAGGAACGCGAACTGGATCTACGGCACGGACGGCAGGAAAGGAAGGTCGTCCGCGGCCACGGAGCTCAATAACGCGGAGAGCTGAAAACAGCTTAGATCACGATATCGATTTTTTACAGCGGCATCACGCCGCTGTTTTTTTTATACGCCCGGACAGCGGGTATAAAATAAGAACCATGGCTTAAATTTATTGAAAATCAGCGGTGAATATATTATGATGTTTATATCTTTATGTAGAATCGAGGAAGAATATGACAAAGGAAGAGTATTTGGAAGTTTACCGCCATTCGCTCGCTCACGTGCTTGCGAAAGCGGTCATTGAGATATTTGGAAAGGAAAATGTCCAGTATGCCATCGGACCTCAGATCGCTGATGGCTTTTACTATGATTTCACCCTGCCGAGGGCAGTGACTAAGGAAGATTACGATACGATCGAGCAGAAGATGCACGAGATCATAAAGCGCAGGGAAGACTGGACGAGAAAGGAAGTTTCGAAGGCTGAAGCCCTCGGGATGTTCAAGGATCAGAAATTCAAGACAGAGATCATAGAAGACCTGCCTGATGACGCAGTCATCACGGTATATTACACAGGCGATGATTACGTTGACCTCTGCAGAGGACCTCACGTGGAG
>JBJETC010000197.1:0-11358 GCA_051883115.1 Anaerovoracaceae bacterium | reverse complement strand
GTCTTTCTTCACATTAGGATCGACCCTGAGATTTAACGTTGATGTCTTTTCCATTTTACCGCCTCCTTTTCCGCTATTGTAACGCCATTATCAATACAATGCAACGCCGTTACTAACAATTTTCATACAGTGAAATGTTATTATCAGCATAAAAAAACGGGCTTGTTCCCAAGCCCGTCGACTATTCTGTTGATCTGTGATACTATCTTAATTCATTTATCATCTCATGCTTGAGATCCCAGAGCTTCTTTGAGAGGTCGACGTAATACGTCTGCGGGTTCTCGAACCTGAGTGTCTCCTCCCAAAGCGTCTCCATCTGGTCGGCGCAGTACTGCTTGACCGTGAAGATATCAGGCTGCTCGTAGACGCGCTTCCCGCCCTTATACATCTGCACTAGCAGATCTTTTACATGGTAGTTTTCAAGAGTTTTCTTTTTCCATACCGCGTCAGGATCGAAGATCTCATAAGGCGAACCATCAGGCGTCTCCTCGTCGTGGCAGGCGATGACATCGGCAAGAGCCTTGTTCGAGTCATTGTCGTAGAACCTGAACACGCGCTTGAAGCCCGGGTTCGTGATCTTCGCAGTGTTCTCGGAGATCTTGATCTTCGGGATGATCCTGCCCTCATCTTCCACGGCTGAGAGCTTGTAGACAGCTCCGAATACAGGGCATGACGAAGAAGTTATCATCCTCTCGCCGACGCCGAACGAATCGATCTTCGCGCCTTCCATGATGACGTCCCTGATGAGATATTCATCGAGAGCGTTTGAAGCGGTGATCGTGCAGTCCTTGAAACCGGCTTCGTCGAGCATTTTCCTCGCCTGCTTCGTGAGGTATGCGATGTCGCCGCTGTCTATCCTGATGCCCATCTTCTTAGGCTTTACTTCCCTGAACACCCTGATCGCGTCAGGAACGCCCTGCTTCAAGACATTGTACGTGTCAACGAGAAGGACGCAGTTGTCAGGATAAAGCTCAGCGTAGCGCTTGAATGCTTCATATTCCGTAGGGAACATCTGTACCCAGCTGTGAGCCATCGTGCCCATCGCAGGGACTTTGTAATCCCTGTCTGTTATCGTGCAGGCAGTCCCCGCGCAGCCTCCGATGAACGCCGCGCGCGCGCCGAACTCTGCCGCCGAAGCCCCGTGCGCCCTCCTGGAGCCGAACTCCATGACAGGCCTGCCCTGAGCGGCCCTTACTATCCTCGAAGCCTTTGTCGCTATGAGCGACTGATGGTTTATGATGAGGAGGAGCATCGTTTCTACGAACTGGGCCTGTACGACTGGTCCTCTGACCGTTAGTATAGGCTCGTGCGGGAATACCGGCGTGCCCTCCGGAACGGCCCAGACATCGCACGCGAACTTGAAATCCTTCAGATAGTCAAGATATGCCTCGCTGAAGCAGTGCTTGCTCCTCAGGTACTCTATGTCCCTGTCCGTGAACTTCAGGTTGTCGAGATAATCGAGTATCTGCTCTATGCCGCACATGATCGCGTAGCCGCCGTCATCCGGGATCTCCCTGAAAAATACGTCGAAGTAGGCTGTCTCATCAGCCATGTCCGACTCAAAATATCCGTTTGCCATGGTGATCTCGTAAAAGTCGGTCAGCATGGTCATGTTCTGTTCATCTAACATTATTTCGCACCTCAGAATAAATTTTAAAATCTAAGTAAATTATATATGTTTCATGACTTTCTGCAAGGCGCTCAAGGTATCAGGCGCCCGCTTCGCAGTCCTCACGCGCCTCAGCCCTTCGCGAGCATTTTCTTAAGGTATTTTCCGGTGTAGGAAGCCTCGCATCCTGCGACTTCCTCCGGTGTGCCCTCCGCTACGATGGTACCGCCTCTGTCTCCGCCTTCAGGGCCGAGGTCTATGATATGGTCCGCCTGCTTTATGACGTCCAGGTTATGCTCTATCACGACCACGGTGTTCCCCTGGTCTACGAGCTTGCCTAATACTGCGAGAAGCTTGTCTACGTCGGCAAAATGAAGGCCTGTCGTAGGCTCATCGAGTATGTAGAGCGTGCGGCCCGTGCTGCGCTTCGAAAGCTCCGCCGCGAGCTTTATCCTCTGGGCCTCGCCGCCCGAGAGCTGTGTCGAAGGCTGGCCGAGCTTGATGTAATCGAGGCCGACCTCGTGGAGAGTGTCGAGCTTCCTTTTTATCGACGGGATGTTCCTGAAGAAATCGAGCGCTTCCGCGACGCTCATGTTCAGGACGTCGTATATGTTCTTGTCATGATACCTGACCTCGAGCGTCTCCCTGTTGTAGCGCCTGCCTTTGCAGACTTCGCAAGGGACGTAGACGTCAGGCAGGAAATGCATCTCTATCTTTATTATCCCGTCGCCGCGGCACGCCTCGCAGCGTCCGCCTTTGACGTTGAAGCTGAATCGGCCTGCAGTGAAGCCTCTCATCTTCGCTTCGGGGAGCGATGCGAAAAGCGACCTTATGTGCGTGAACATGTCTGTATATGTCGCTGGGTTCGACCTCGGTGTCCTGCCTATAGGGGACTGGTCTATGTCTATGACTTTGTCGAGGTTCTCAAGCCCTTCTATGCCATCTGACTCGCCGGCGTCGAGCATGCTGTGGTTGAGCCCGTTTGAAGCTGTCTTGTAAAGTATCTCGTTCACGAGGCTGCTCTTTCCTGAGCCTGAGACGCCTGTCACGCAGACGAGCTTGCCGAGCGGGATCCTGACGTCGATGTTTTTCAGGTTGTTCTCACGCGCGCCTTTTATCGTTATATATTTCCCGTTCCCTTCCCTGCGCTCCTTCGGGACTTCTATCTTCCGGGCGCCTGAAAGGTACTGGCCTGTTATGGATCCTTTGCACTTCTTTATCTCTTCGACAGTGCCCTGGGCGACGAGCTCTCCGCCGTAAATGCCGGCTCCCGGGCCGATGTCGACGATCTGGTCCGCGGCGTACATCGTGTCTTCGTCGTGTTCTACGACTATGAGGGTGTTCCCAAGGTCTCTCAGATGCTTGAGCGTCGCGAGGAGCTTGTCGTTATCTCTCTGGTGGAGGCCGATGCTCGGCTCGTCGAGTATGTAAAGGACGCCTGTAAGGCCTGAGCCTATCTGTGTCGCGAGCCTTATCCTCTGCGCCTCTCCGCCCGAGAGCGTCGCCGCCGCTCTTGAAAGCGTGAGGTAGTCAAGGCCTACGTCTACGAGGAACTTCATGCGCTCGCGGATCTCCTTGAGGATCTGCTTCGCGATCATCTCGTCTTTTTCAGAGAGTTTGAGGTCACGGAAAAAATCGAGTCCTTCTCTTATGGACATGTCGGAGATCTCGGCTATGTTTTTTCCCCCGACGGTGACGGCAAGGACTTCCGGCTTCAGCCTTTTTCCATTGCAGTCGCTGCACTTGCTGCTCGTCATGTATTTCCCGAGCCAGTCGCGCATGGCGTCTGAATTCGTCTCTCTGTAGCGGCGCTCGAGGTTCACGGCTATGCCTTCGAACGGGTGGTCGTGTTTCCTGACTTTGCCTGTCGATGTGGTGATCTCGTATTTCAGGTGCTTGCGGCCTGTGCCGTAGAGGAGCTCCTTCTTGAACGGGGACGGGAGGTCTTTATACGGCGTGTCGAGGTCGACGCCGTGGTTCTCGGCGAGGACCCTCACGATGTTCCTGTAAAAGCTCGAGAATTCCATGGATGTGTAGAACCTGTTGAGCGCGCCGTCGTTTATGCTCTTGTCTTCGTCGATGATCTTCGAGATGTCGAGGTGTTCTGTGAAGCCGAGGCCGTTGCATGTCGGGCAGGCACCGAACGGGCTGTTGAACGAGAACATCCTCGGCTCCATTTCCTCTATGCTGACGCCGTGCTCAGGGCATGCGAACTTGCTGGAGAACATCTGCTCCTTCTGGAAATCGTGATCCCTGAACCAGACGTTAACGAGGCCGTCCGCCGTCCTCATCGCGAGCTCTACGGCTTCGGAGATGCGGCCTTCCTGGCCCGGCTTTATGATTATCCTGTCAACGACGACTTCTATCGTGTGGTTGAACTTTTTGTCCAGGCTTACCTCGTCTTCGTCGAGGAGCTTTATGTCTCCGTCGATCCTTACGCGGTTAAAGCCTTCCTTTCTTATCCTCTCGAGCACTTTTTCGTGCTCGCCCTTGCGGTGCCTCACGACCGGGGCCATGATCATGATCCTCGTGCCCTCAGGGTACGTCATGATGGTGTCTACGATCTGGTCGACGCTCTGGCTCGAGATCGGGCGGCCGCAGACAGGGCAGTGAGGTTTGCCGACGTGGGCGAAAAGGAGCCTGAGGTAGTCGTGGATCTCTGTGACGGTGCCGACTGTGGACCTCGGGTTCCTGCTGGTCGTCTTCTGATCTATGGAGATGGCCGGTGAAAGGCCTTCTATCGACTCGACGTCAGGCTTGTCCATCTGGCCGAGGAACTGCCTGGCGTAGGAGGAAAGGCTCTCGACGTATCTCCTCTGCCCTTCGGCGTATATCGTGTCAAAAGCCAGCGATGACTTGCCTGAGCCTGAGAGTCCCGTCAGGACGACGAGCTTGTCGCGCGGGATGCGGACGTTCAGGTTTTTCAGGTTGTTCTCGTTGGCTCCTTTAATTACTATTTCGTCTGCCATATATTTTCTCTTTCGTTTTTTCCTGTATATTTACCGAGGGTCACAGTGGCTGCTCCCTGCGGCGCATGGATCCCTGGTCAGGCGGCTTTCTCCCGCCTGCTTCTTTGCGTCAGCTGCGGCTCTTTGACTTGTATTCGAATATGAGGTCGCGGAGCTCTGCCGCGCGTTCGAACTGGAGGTTCGCCGCAGCCTCCTTCATGTCTTTTTTCAGCTTCTTCAGGAGCGTGTCGAGTTCCTTTGCCGTCATTTCCTCCGGGCGCCTGAGCTCTGCCTGCGGATCTTCTGCTTCTTCCGGCACTGTGGCTTCTATGACGTCGCGGATGTCTTTCTTCACGCTGTGCGGCGTGATGCCGTGTTCCTCGTTGTATTTCTGCTGGATCGAGCGGCGTCGCTCTGTCTCGTCTATGGCGCTCTTCATGGCCGGGCTTATCTCGTCGGCGTACATCACGACGTGGCCGTGGACGTTCCTGGCGGCCCTTCCTATCGTCTGGATGAGCGATGTTTCCGTTCTGAGGAAGCCTTCCTTGTCTGCGTCGAGTATGGCGATAAGGGAGACTTCAGGGATATCGAGGCCTTCGCGGAGAAGGTTTATCCCGACGAGGACGTCGAACTTGTTCAGGCGGAGGTCCCTTATGATCTCGAGGCGCTCGAGCGTGTCGATGTCAGAATGGAGGTAGCGCGCTCTTACGCCGGCTCCGTTGAGGAAGTCGGTGAGGCGCTCTGCCATTTTTTTCGTCAGTGTCGTTACGAAGGCTCTTTCCCCGTTCCCGACTGTTTTCTGTATCTCGGCTATGAGGTCGTCTATCTGGCCTTCTGTTTTTCTCACGTCTATCTCAGGGTCGAGGAGGCCTGTCGGCCTTATGATCTGTTCGGCCGTGATGCCGCCTGCCTGGTCTCTCTCGTACTGCGCAGGTGTCGCGCTCACGTAGAGGATCTGGTTCACGAGGCCTTCGAATTCCTCGAACTTGAGCGGTCTGTTGTCGAGGGCCGACGGGAGGCGGAAGCCGTAGTCGACGAGGCTCTGTTTCCTCGAAAGGTTGCCTCTGTACATGGCGTGGAGCTGGGGCAGCATGACGTGCGACTCGTCTATCATGATCATGTAGTCGTCAGGGAAATAGTCTATGAGTGTGTATGGCTTTTCTCCCGGCTGGAGGCGGCTGAGCTGGCGCGTGTAGTTCTCGATGCCTTTGCACGTGCCTATCTCGCGCATCATTTCCATGTCAAAACGCGTGCGCTGTTCTATCCTCTCGGCTTCGAGGAGTTTTCCCCTGTCCTTGAACCATTTTATCCTGTCCTCGAGTTCGTCCTCGATGTCTTTCAGGGCGAGCTCCATCTTGTCAGGCGACGTGACGTAGTGCGACGCCGGGAATATGGCGACGTGGTTCCTCGTGCCGATGACTTCGCCTGTCGTGGCGTTTATCTCCTTGATGGTGTCGACTTCATCGCCGAACATCTCTATCCTGACGGGGTTGTTTTCTCCGGCTGGAAAAACGTCGATGGTGTCTCCGCGCACTCTGAAATTGCCGCGTTCGAGCACCATGTCGTTCCTGGTGTACTGGATGTCGACGAGGCGCCTCAGGATCTCGCGGCGGGGCTTTTCCATGCCCGGTCTGAGTGATATCATCTCGTGCTCGTAGTCTATAGGGCTGCCGAGTCCGTAGATGCAGGAGACTGACGCGACTATGATGACGTCTCTCCGCTCGAAAAGCGCTGCTGTCGCGGAGTGTCTGAGCTTATCTATCTCGTCGTTAATCTGCGAGTCTTTTTCTATGTATGTGTCTGTGGAAGGGACGTAGGCTTCCGGCTGGTAGTAGTCGTAGTAGCTGACAAAATACTCGACTGCGTTCTCGGGGAAAAATTCTTTCATCTCGCCGTAGAGCTGGGCTGCGAGTGTCTTGTTGTGCGAGATGATGAGTGTAGGCTTCTGCATCTTCTCTATGACGTTTGCCATCGTGAATGTCTTGCCCGAGCCTGTGACGCCGAGGAGGGTCTGGGCCTTCTTCCCGGCTTTGAAGCCTTCTACGAGTTTATCTATGGCCTGAGGCTGATCGCCTGTCGGCTTGAATTGTGAATGAAGCTTGAATTCCATTTTCGACTTTATTCGACCTTTTTCGACTTTTTTCGACTATTTCGGAAAATATTCGACCATTTCCGACATTAGTCGACTTTTTTCGACTTTTCCGGAACTTTTTCGACATTTTTCGACTTTTCCGGAACATTCTCGACTTTTTTCGGAACGTTCTCAACGACTTTCGCCGGTGCCTTGGTGAAATCGTTCTTTTTCCCGAGGTTGTATTCTGCGGCTCTCGCTACGTGAGCGGCAAGGACCGATGTCGTGACGCTGCCTACTCCTCCCGGTACAGGGGTGATGGCCGAAGCTTTTTCCTCCGCGCCTTCTGCGACGTCGCCCTTTATTTTCCCGTCTTCAGTTACGTTGATGCCGACGTCTATTACCGCGGCGCCGTCTTTTATCATGTCTTCTGTTATGAGACCTGCTCTGCCTGCCGCGGCAACGACTATGTCTGCTCTGCTTACAGTGCCGGCGAGGTCAGGTGTCTTCGAATGAGCCATTGTGACTGTGGCGTCTCCGTGTAAAAGCATCATCGCTGCAGGTTTTCCTATGACCATGCTTCTCCCGACGACGACGGCTTCCCTGCCCTTAGTTTCGATATCATTATATTTCAAGATATCTATGGCCGCTTCCGCAGTGCACGGAGCAAAACCTGTGCTGTCGCCGGAATAGACTTTCGCGGCGTTTACAGGTGACATTCCGTCCACGTCCTTCGCTGAGCTTATGGCTCTCGCGAGCATGCTCTCATCTATCCCTTCCGGTAGAGGCCTGAAAATCATGATCCCGCTTATGTCGTTATTGTTGTTCGTTACGTTGAGGACCCTGATGATGTCCTGTGTCGTCGTCTCTTCCTCGAGTTCCATGACGAAGACTTTCATTCCGAGCTTGTCGAATTTCTTCCTGATGCCGCGCTCATAGGCGAGGTCGCTTTCGTTTTTTCCAACTCTGATTAGGCCGAGCAGCGGCGTCACGCCTTTTTCCGCAAGAGCTTTTACCTTAACGGCTGTCTGCTCATCTATTTTTTCAGCAGTATCTTTTCCCCTTAAAATCTTCGCGGTCATGGTTTTTCTCCTCTATGAAAAAGAGCTGTGTCCAACAGCTCTCGTTTTACTATAATTCTACCCTTCCTTCAACTGCTTTAAGCAGTGTCACTTCGTCGGCATACTCGAGGTCCCCGCCTACAGGGAGGCCGTGTGCGATCCTTGTGACCTTGATGCCGGAAGGCTTTATGAGTTTTGCTATGTACATCGCCGTCGCCTCGCCCTCCATGTTCGGGTTCGTCGCGACGATGACTTCCTTTACATCGCTTTTCTGCAGTCTCAAAATGAGCTGCCTGATGTTCAGGTCTTCGGGGCCGATGCCGTCGAGCGGCGAGATGACGCCGTTCAGCACGTGATAAAGGCCGTGGTATTCCTTGATCCTCTCCATTGCGATGACGTCCTGCGGTGTCTCCACGACGCAGATCTGGTCCTGCCTGCGTGACTTGTCGGTGCAGATGGCGCATGGATCCTGATCTGTCAGGTTGCCGCAGACGGAACAGTACCTGATCGTCTTCTTGGCTTCGGTGATGGAGTCTGCAAGCGCGCAGGCCTCGTCATCCGACATCGAAAGTATATGGAACGCGAGGCGCTGGGCCGTCTTCGAACCTATCCCCGGGAGCTTTGACAGTTCGCCTATGAGGCGCGCTAACGCTTTAGGGTATTTCATCTTTTCCCTCTCTACAGTCCCGGTATGTTGAGTCCGCCTGTGAGCTGGCTGTACGAAGACTCCTGCATCTCGTCGACCTGGCGCATCGCTTCGTTTACGGCTGCCATGATGAGGTCCTGGAGTGTTTCAGGATCGTCAGGATCTATGACGTCCTTGTTGATATCTATGCTCTTGAGCTCTTTCTTGCCGGAGACTGTGACATTGACCATTCCGCCGCCTGCTGAAGCTGTTACTTCTTTCTCATCGAGCTCTGACTGCATGAGTTCCATCTGTTTCTGCATCGCCTGAAGCTGCTGGAGCTGCTGCATCTGAGCTTTCCTGCCGCTTCCGCCGCCGTTGTTCTTCTTCGGGGCTTTTCCTGCTTTCATTCCTCTTCCCATCGTTTTCTCCTTTTCTTTGTGTATGTGAAAATCCTTTACGCTTTTTGTCGGTTTTTGTCGCAAATTTTCCTCTTCGGTCGATTTTTGTCGACTTTTGTCGCCTTTTGTCGGCTTTTGTCGTCTATTTTCCGAATCGGTCGATTATTGTCGCTTTTTGTCGACTATTGTCGTAAATTTTCCTCTTCGGTCGTTTTTTATCGCTTATAGTCGATAATTGTCTTCTTTAGTCGCTTTTTGTCGACTATTGTCGTCTTTAGTCGAAATTTGTCGAAAAATGTCGTTAATTGTCGTTTATTTTATCCTCACATCTGTCCCGAGGAACTCCGAAGCCTCCTTCGCGAGCCGCTTTATCCCCTCGTCTTCAGACGCATCCGGCTTTTTCTCTTCAGGCTGCATCAGGACTATGTTCAGATGCTTTCCCGTGATCTCAAAGAGCTTCTCCGATATCTTCGGCGTGTGTTCCTTGACGATCTCGCCTGCCATGCGGCGCTGCACGATCAGACCGAACTCATCGCCTTTGATGCCTGACGGCGTTACGCCTTCCCGGAGCATGCTCCAGTAATGATGGTGATCCTCAGGATCGTTCTGGAGCGCATCGACTGTATCCTGCCAGATATCAGAAACGTTCTCGCCGTCCGCTCCCGCGGGGCTTCCGCCGCCTGTTTTTTCAGGCTCCGGCGCAGGCTCTGTCACGGGTCCCGGTATCGGCTCGTCAGGTGCAGGTCCCGCCATTGGTTCCGGGATAAAATCAGGCTCGGGTGCCGGGCCTGTCATCGGTTCGGGTATCGGTTCCGGTACCGGTCCGTCCGGCGCTGGCTCTGCCGGCGGCTCAGACATATGTCCTGAGGAGACCGGCATTTGAGCTGATACATTTTGTCCCGCAGTTTCATCATGCCTCGGCGGTACATTTTGTCCCGGAGAAGCGTTCCTTGCCGGCGGTACGTTTTGTCCCGGAGAAGCATTTCTTGCCGGCGGTACGTTTTGTCCCGAAGGATAAAGCTGTCCCTGCGGTACGTTTTGTCCCGGCGTCATTCCCTTTGGAAACGATCCCGCGTCAGGCATTTTCATGGCCTCCGGCACGGTTATATCAACGATCGCCATCTCCATAAGTATCCTGGCCTGCGACGAATATCTCGAATCCTCGATAGTCTTTGCAAGGACGATAACGGCGTTATTTATCTTCGCCAGGCTTATATCCTCCGCCTGGTCCTTCATCATCCCGACGTTCTCCGCCGAGATATCGAGCATGTCCTCAGGATCGTCAACGTACTTCACTATGAGAAGGTCCCTGAAATACGTCATCCAGTCCTTCATCATCTGGCGGACGTCCCTGCCCGCGCGAAGCGCCTCATCGAGTTTTACGAGGGCTCCCGAGACATCGCCCGCTATGACGCACGATGTCATCTCCTGATAGAACTCCGTAGAAAGCCCGCCGAGGAGATCGAGCACATCGTCTCTCGTTATGTGGCTGCTGCCGCCGGCGAGGCACTGTTCGAGTATGCTGAGCGAATCCCTGACAGATCCGTCGGCCCCCGAAGCGATGAGCCTCAGAGCGTCATCCGTGATCTCGACGCCTCTTTCCTCCGCTATGTCCCTCATGTGATCCGCGAGGACACGGCCTGAGACACGCCTGAAATCGAGCCTCATGCACCTTGAAAGCACGGTCTTCGGGAGTTTTTCCGGATCTGTCGTAGCGAGTATGAATATGACGTGTTCCGGCGGCTCCTCGAGTGTCTTGAGGAGCGCGTTGTAGGCGCCTGACGAGAGCATGTGGACTTCGTCTACGATATATACCTTTGTCCTGCCGACTGCAGGCGGGTACTTGACGCTTTCCCTGAGCTCCCTGATGTTATCGACGCCGTTGTTCGACGCCGCGTCTATCTCGATCACGTCCATGAAAGTGCCGTCCGCTATGGCCCTGCAGTTCTCACAGTGCCCACACGGCCTTTTCTCCGGGTCTTCCTCGAGGCAGTTCACGGCCTTGGCGAGGAGCCTCGCTGTCGTCGTCTTGCCCGTGCCTCTCGTGCCGCAGAAAAGATAGGCATGGCTCACGGTGCCGGTGCTTATCTGGTGTCTTAAGATTTTTACTATAGGATCCTGGCCGAGGAGGTCGTCAAAGACTTCCGGCCTGGTCTCTCTGTAAAGAGCCTTGTATGGCATTTTCACTTTCCTCTTTATTGACAAAATGCCCTTTAACAGCCCCGCGGATGTTGGAAAAGGTTGATCTGCGGCACATAAGATGATCCGCTTATTGCTGCTTCCTTCCGGACCTGACAAGGTTCGCGGTACCTTATTGCGCAGAGCCCAGACCAATCAGGCGGAGCTGTTAAAGGGCACATATTGATATATATTTTACTTGCTTTGGCCTGCAGTGTCAACACTCACGACCTTGTAAAGCTCGTCTGCCTCAGGCGGATCGATGACCTCGACATTGCCCGATTTTTCTATCATTCTGACACTGTCTCCCTTTTCCGTGAATTTTCCGATCACGGCCGCAGGGATACCCCTGTCCCCGACTTCGTCGATAAAATCTTCCGCTGTGTCTTCGTCGGCCGCGGCGAGCATGCATCCGCTGGAAACGAGTCTCAGCGGATCGAGGCCGTAATGCCTGCAGAGCTTGAG
>JBJETC010000196.1:0-2038 GCA_051883115.1 Anaerovoracaceae bacterium | reverse complement strand
TAGGTCTTGGCGCTCTCGGCATGATGTTCGGGAATATCATGTCAGAAAATGTTCCTGATACCGGGAGCGTGCGTTTTGTCATGGACAGCGCGAGATATGAAAGGCACAGGGACGATAAGTATACTATAAACGGGAAGCCTGTCTCATTCGATATGGTAAGGGCGGAAGACGCTGAGCCGTGCGACCTCCTCCTCGTTTCGGTAAAGTATCCTGAGCTCGAAAATGCGCTGGAAACGATGGCTTCGTCAGTAGACAGCCATACAATAATCCTTTCGCTGCTGAACGGTATCAACAGCGAGGAGATCATCAGGGAAAGATATCCTGAAAACAGGATCATATACACCGTGCCGCAGGGCATGGATGCCATGAGGTCGGGCTGCAGCCTCGTATTTACAAAACACGGGGCGCTCCATATAGGGCTGACAGACGATGATCCCGGCATGAAGAAAGCGCTCGGGGAAGTCTCGGAGTTCTTCGACAGAGTAAAAATGCCTTATGTCATCGAGGATGACATTCTTTACCGCATGTGGTTCAAGTACATGCTGAACGTGGGCTGCAATCAGGTCTGCATGGTCTACGGCGTAGGCTACGCGGACGCGATCAGGGTCGGCGGGGAACCGTGCATGGTCCTTGTCGCTGCCATGAGAGAGGTAAAGGAGATAGCGGCAAGGAAGGGCATAAAGTTAACTGAGGATGATATAAACAAGGTCATCGAAATGCTGGCGGGACTCGACCCTGATGCTACGCCGTCTATGGGGCAGGACAGGATCGCAGGGAAGCCGTCGGAAGTCGATATGTTTGCGGGAACAGTGATCTCTATGGGTAAGGAATACGGGATCATGACGCCGGCGAACGAATTCCTGATGAGACGTGTAAGGGAGATAGAGGCGGAGTACTGACAGTACATCATAAGTAAGGATCATGCATGCGCGAAGACATGTAAAAGCCATAAATACAGAAAAAGCCGGGTTTGACCCGGCTTTTTCTGTGCTTTCGATGGATGAGGCAGGCGCATCATGCGTCAGATCTCGAGTAGGAGTTCTTCATGGCGTTGCTCGACTGCTTCAGTACGAGGCCGAGCGTCTTGTCGGCTTCTTTCCTGAGTTCGCGCGCTGTCTCTTCGTTAGCTTCAGCTGCAAGCGCGGCCGCTTTTTCGCTGTCTGCTTCTTCGTACGCTTCTTTTATCTTTTTATCATATTTTTCAACGATCTCGTGGGCTTTTGCTCCGAAAGCGATCTGATACCTTTCGACGAAATTGATACATCCCTTGTAGTCTGCATCTGCCATAGAAGCTATGAGACGGCTCGTCCAGTAAAAGCTTTCAGTGCTTACCGTGCCTGCCGTCGAAGCCATGTATCCCGGCGTCCTGCTGATGTCAGTATAGAATGGCGCCATGACATTGAATACGTTCGAGCCGAATGATATCCACTGGAGGGCGCGCGAGTGCTCTGGCATATATGGGCGGATCTGTACGAATCCCATGAAATCCGTGCGGTTGACGCCGATAGAACGGAATGCACCTTTCATCGATGTGTCGCCGTATGTCATGTACGGATCATACGGAGTGCCCTGGAAGTGAGATGAAAGGATATACTTGACGTCCTCAGGCGTTATCTTTTTCTCAGGCACCATGCACCACGGGAGGTCATCGCTGTCAGGGCGGAAGTCCGCGTCAGGGCCGTCCCAGGAATATGTGTTCCTGTTGAAATACCTCAGCATGTACCATGCGCGCGGCGTGTTGTAAACGTGATCCGCGTCATCGCGGCTGCCGAATGCGGCGCGGGGGTCGAAGTCCTCAGTATCGTGATAGAGGAAATGATCCTCGACGAAGGTCTTCATGTCTTCCGAGCACATATATTCATTCTGGCTGCCAAGCGCGTCATTAAAATCGAACGTGTCGATGCCCTGCTGGTTCGGCATCACGACATAGCATTCATCCGGAACGCGGCGGGCTATCCAGTGGTGGCCTCCGATCGTTTCCATGAACCAGATCTCGTCAGCGTCGGAAAAAGCGATACCGTTCATCTCGTATGTGCCG
>JBJETC010000195.1:0-2045 GCA_051883115.1 Anaerovoracaceae bacterium | reverse complement strand
ACTTCATTTCATCGAACGGAGCCAGAAAGGGACTTGCCGATACAGCCCTGCGTACATCCAACTCAGGTTATCTGACAAGAAGACTTGTCGATGTTTCGCACAACGTCATCGTCAGAGAATACGACTGCGGCACAGAAGAAGGCGTAGAAGTTTCCGCTATGATGAACGGAAGCGAGATCATCGAGCCGCTCGAGAAGAGGATCGCCGGAAGAACTGCCGCTGAGGATGTCATGGATCCTACGACAGGTGAAGTCATCGTAAAGAAGAACGATGAGATCACTGACGCTCAGGCGCATTACATCGATTCTATCGGCATAGAAAAAGTAAAGATCAGATCGCTCATGACATGCAGGTGCAGATCCGGAGTATGCGTAAAGTGCTACGGACGCAACCTTGCTACAGGCGAGGAAGTAAATATAGGAGAAGCAGTCGGCATCATCGCGGCGCAGTCCATCGGAGAACCGGGTACTCAGCTTACGATGAGAACATTCCACTCCGGCGGTGTCGCTGCCAGCGATATCACTCAGGGTCTCCCGAGAGTCGAGGAGCTGTTCGAGGCAAGGAAGCCTAAGGGACTTGCCGAGATATGCGAAAAAGACGGTATCGTTAAGAAGATGCAGACGAGACCTGACAGCAAGACTGAAGTCATCGTCGAGAGCACTGACGAAGACGGCGTTAAGGAAGAAAAGACATACATCGTACCTTACGCTGCAAAGATCAGCGTAAATATCGGCGACGAGATCCATGCCGGAGACAACATCAATGAAGGACCTCTGAACCCGCACGATATCTTCAGGCTGAAGGGCGTACCTGGCGTTTATGATTACCTGCTCCGCGAAGTACAGAGCGTATACGCAGGACAGGGTGTAGACATCAACGATAAGCACTTCGAGATCATCGTAAGCCAGATGCTCTCCAAGTACATCGTAGAGGATCCGGGCGACACATCGCTGCTCCCTGGCGGACAGTACAGCAGACCTGACATCGAGGACGCTGATGCTGAAGCCGAGGCAAAGGGCGGAGCGCCTGCAAAGTGCAAACGTCAGCTGCTCGGTATCACGAAGGCTTCGCTGGCTACTGATTCGTTCCTGTCAGCAGCTTCGTTCCAGGAGACGACAAGAGTCCTCACAGACGCTGCTATCAAGGGTAAGACAGACAGGCTGCAGGGCCTCAAGGAGAACGTTATCATCGGTAAGCTCATCCCTGCAGGCACAGGCATGAAACGCTACAGGAACATCAGTGTAGACTACGGTCAGAACACAGAGATGATGAATTCCTACGGCAAGGTCAAGTCCGAGTCTGAGGCTGAGAGAGCTGAGGATGGCGAAGCTCCTGCTAAACCGGTCGATCCGGATGATGGAGAAAGCGTTCCTGTAAAGGACGGCAGCATCCAGATCGATTCAGAGATCGAGCCGGACAACATCGACAGCATTTAGTGGTATCTGATAATATCAAGGCAAAGCGCTAATACAGACAGGCTTTGGAAATATCCAAAGCCTGTTTTTTTATTTTTTATATATCATTTGATAAAAACTTTAAGTTTTCAGGTTATATTGCATACATAAAGAAAAATCTGCTCCGATATCGTTTGCTCCCGGCAAAGCGTTCTGTTTGCTCTACAGCAGCAGAAAACTGCAAATTGAATAAATCGGGGAATGTTATAGTATTACCTATATATTTTATAATGGGAAATTTTGATTGGGGAAACCGTTATGATGACTAAGAAAAAGAACCTGTTAGCGATAACGCTTGCGAGCATGCTCGCGATCTTCATGTTCGGAGCAGCAGGTGTTTTTGCTGACACTGATATCTCATCAGGCACTACTGCCTGGGCAGGTGGAAAGTATGTCGCAAAAGGAAATGTGACTATCAGTGAACCCGTTGTTGTGAGCGGCGATGTAACGCTCGTTCTGGAAAATGGATGTGAACTTACATGCAGCCAGGGGATCCAGGTCCCGAAGGGGGCGAGCCTTACCATAGAAGGCGACGGAAAGCTGACAGCGACAGGCGCGGATCACGCAGCCGGCATCGGCGGCGCAAGAGCC
>JBJETC010000194.1:0-11435 GCA_051883115.1 Anaerovoracaceae bacterium | reverse complement strand
TACTACAGGCGCTACAGTGATAGTAGCAACTTCGTGATCCGTAAGTTCCTTAGCCTTGTCCTTTGAAAGCTTTTCCTCAGCGAATACATCAGAGTTTCCGATGTCTACGGAACCATCAGATACCTGTGTGAGTCCTGTTCCGGATCCGCCGCCGTTTACCGTGATCGTGCAGTCGGTGTTCTCTTTCATGAAGTCTTCAGCTGCCTGCTGAGCAAGAGGCTGGAGTGCTGATGAACCCGATGCTGTAACTTCTCCTGAAAGCTTTGAGCTGCTTCCGCTGTCACTGCTGCTTCCGCATGCCGTGAATGCTCCGACGCAGAGTGTCAGAGCGAGGCACAGACCAATGATCTTTACGAGTTTCTTCTTTGCCATTGTTCTCATTTCTCCTTCAATCAAACTTTCTTTCGATTTGTAATAAAGGTGTTCTGCCCGAAATGGGCGTTCTTCATTTGACAATTCGTATTTTAGAGAGGGGACTTTAAATCTAAAAGCAAAGTCGTGTTAAAAGAATGTTAAGAGTAAAAAGGCTGTAAATTCAAGGTTTTGACGCCTTGAACCACAGCCTTCGTTTGTAAAAGATATATATATTTGCTGATGGAAAAAATCGCTTTTTAAGTAAAGATCCTGACACGCGTTATAGCCCGCGCCGATATCCCGGCAGTTCCTGACATCCCGGCCGCGCCCGATATTTTAGCCGCGCCCGATATTTTAGCCGCGCCTGATATTTTCCGTGTATCTGCATTCAGGATATCCCGAGCATCCGTAAAATTCCCCGAACCTGCCCGAGCGCTTCACCATAGGTCTCCCGCATTTCGGGCATATCTTTATTCTGCTGAGCCCCGGGTCTTTCTGCCTCATCGCGTAGTAGACGCCGAGATTTATGCGGCAGTCGTTCAGCGCTCTGTGCTCGCCTTCTGTCGAGATGCCGTAATATCCGGCAAGCGTCCCGAGATCGTGGCGCTTCAGGTCCGGCAGGCAGAGCTTCGATATCGTGAGTGTGTCGACATAGTCGTTCACCGGCTCCGCGCCGAAAAGCTCGCTGCTGTCCCTGTAGATGAACGGCAGGTCGAATCTCTCTATATTATGGCCCATCAGGACATCACTCCCGGCGAAATCGAGGAAGCCCTCGAGCGCCTCTCCTATGCGCGGCTGCCCGTCAAGCATCTCGTCCGTTATATTGTTGATCGCTGTCGCCGCGAACGGGACGTGGCACCCCGGATCCACGAGCGTGGAATACTCCGACGACGCCTCGCCGTCCCTGACCTTTATCGCCGATATCTCTATTATCTTATCCTCGTACGGGGACAGCCCTGTCGTCTCGAGGTCGAAGATCACGAAATCATCGACCGGCTCGTATATCTGTTTCCCATGCTGTTTTTCTGTCATCATGTCCTCCGATCATTATGCCTTTCGGCTTTACGCCGCTGAACGGATATTTCTCCATGCTTTTTTCTTACCACGCAGGCAGGCATTTCAAGCCGGACGGCCCGGCGGCACTGTGATGCCGGCGCGGGCTCTTGCGGCCGCGCTTCGGGTCTTACTATCGCGCTTTGGCTTTTGCAATGAGACTTTTAATAGTATAATGTAAAAAACAAATGCAGAAAACCGGGATGCCGGCGGGATCACGCTGGGATACCGGCATAAAAAGGAGCTTGATATGATAAAAGTAGAAATGCTTGATATAGAAGGAAAAAAGGCTGAAGCCGTTTCGATCTCGGAGCCGGGCGGCGCGGGACATCCGAACATGCTCATCGTCCTCTGCGAAAAAGGCTACGTCATGTGCGGCTATCTCAATAAGGAAGCGTCAGAGATGTTCGGCGACGCCGCTGTAGTAGGCGGAGGTAAAGACATAGCGGAGATGCTGAAAAATCCTGTCAAGGGTATTTCGACAGCCGCTGCCGAGCTCGGCGTAAAGGACGGCATGACGGGTGCCGAGGCAGCCGCGGTCCTCAACAGGTAAGGCTCGTCCGTTATCACTTATTTACAGGAGAAAAAATGTTAAAAGGAAAACAGCGCAGTTATCTTAAAAGTCTGGCCCACAATATGGAGCCTGTCGTATATATCGGAAAATCCGACCTGACGGATGCGGTCAAAAAGGAGATCGACGGCTGCCTCGAAGACCACGAGCTCGTCAAGGTCCAGATCCAGAACGGATCCGTGCTCGACCCGAAGGAAACGTGCTCCAGGCTCGCCGACGAGCTCGGGGCCGAATTCGTGCAGGCTATCGGCCACAGGTTCGTGCTCTACAGGCAGGCAAAGAAAAAAGACAAGAGAAAAATAGTAATACCTGACTGAACAGAAAAGAAAAAGGAAAAGAAACAGAAGAAGAAACATATACAGATGTAAAAATATCCGGATGCAGCAGCGCTTCAGCGGCGCCAGCCGCATCCGGATTTTTCGTGCGGATCTTCCGATCTTCGGGTGTTCCGATCTTCCGATTTTCGGGCCTTAGGATCCACGAGTCTTCTGACATTCGGATCCCCGGATCTTCCGCTGTTATCCTTACTTATCACTGTTTTTTCTTTTTTCAGAGCTGCCTGCCGCCTCAACACGGAACCTGCCGTCTTCGAGGCCGTCATCCCTCATGTACCTGATATCGAGCTCCGGGAACTTTTCCGCGAAATACTTCCTGTTTTCCGCCTTGTTCCCGATCATATCAGAAAACCACCTGCCGTTCGAAAACACGCGGACCCTCATTTTTCCGGTATCGCCGCACTGCCCTGAGCGATCTGCAGCCTCGCGCAGCATCGGCTCTATCCTGTCCCTCGCAAGCGCACCCTCGACGAGCTGCCTGAACGCCGGATGGTACGTCCCGCCGTTTATCACGCCGCCGTCTCCTATGATATCGGTGCTTTTCAGACCGACACGCATTATGTATATCCCCGCATCATCGAGGATCCTGTACATCTCCTTCGTCCTCTGAACGGCCTCCTGCCTTGAGAGCGGCTTGTACAGACCTTTTTCATACATGTCGTAAAGCGCCGTATTATCCAGGACGATCGTCGGGTAAAGCCTAGCGAGATCCGGCTTTATCCTTGCCGTCTCCTCGGCCGACCGTACACAGCTTTCCATGCTGTCGCCCGGGAGCCCTATCATCAGCTGGATCCCGAGCCTGAAGCCATACGACTTTATCAAGTCACACGCCTTATAGACGCACGCGCTGTCGTGGCCGCGGCCGGAAAGCCTCAGGACGTGATCGTCGAACGACTGCACGCCGAGCTCTATCGTTTTTACGCCGTAGCGTTTCAGATTTTCGAGTATTTTTTCATCTATATAGTCAGGACGGGTCGAAAGGTGGATCCCGCCTATCTTCCCGCTGTCCATGTATTCCTTCGCGACTTTGAGGAACGCCGTCTGCTCGTCAAACGGTATGCCTGTGAAGCTCCCGCCGTAAAAAGCGGCTTCGATATTCTCCGCGCCGAGGCTGTCCATCGTCGAGAGCCACGTGTCTATGATCCCCCTGACCTCATCAGGCGTGACATTCCCGCTCTTAGCCGTTATCTCGTTCTGGTTGCAGAAAACGCACTTGTGCGGGCAGCCGCGGTGAGCGATGAAAACAGGTATGATCGCGTGTTTTTTCGATGGTTTCACATTACCCTCAGTCTCGTGCATCAAACGACTCTCCTCCATCAGTTTGCAATATCTTTTCTCTTCTTACTTTTATTTTCTATTTGCTATCTTCTATTTTCTGTTTCAGGCTTTTATCTTTGATTTCTTCTTTTTTCCGGTCCCAGTGCCATCAGATCACAGAACCGATATCCACGAGCCCGCCTTTTCCGCAGCAGCGCACGCTCAGGCCTTTTGCCTCTATGAAATCTCTTATGGCCCCTCCGTCAGGATGATCATCGAGATCACCCGCGAATACGACAGCATCTCCGATCCTGCCCGATGCTCCGCCTATGAACCCCGTGTCATAGCCGTCGAGCCTCACGTATCCCGGCCTTATAAGGAGCACGTCCATCCCCGCGGCCGAGCATGCTCGCTCTATCCCTTTGTCATACGTAATGACCGAGTCTTCGTCGACGATTACGGTGCTGCATTTCGTGTATCCCTGCCTCACATCGACCATCGAAAATCCATGATCCTCAGCGGCTTTTATGAGCCTGTCCGACGTGTATCCAAGGTTATGGATAAAGTACTTCCCCGTGCACGCAGCGTTAAATGCGACCGACTCAGGGTACGCTGCACCCGGCTCGTCAGGCGCCGCCGCAATGACGGGCGAATCGTCCGATATCCCGAGCCTGCAGATGTACATGTCCGGGTGATCTTTCACCGGCTTTTCAACGCCATCGGAGCCTGTCACGAAAATGACGCGGCGCCCCTGTTTTTCAAGGTATGAAGCCACCTCCGGCACCGCAGCGGAACTTACGAAAGTCCTTTTCCCTATGCGGCTCAGATGCCCGAGCCTCCTGATGCCGTCAAAGCTATAGATTTTCTCTTCTTCTATCTCATCCATCTCATCTATTTAACCAGTGCCTGTCAGCTAAACGCCTGCTACAAAGCGATCCCGACCGCGTTTAGTATAACGCCCCAGAAAACACCTGCAGCGTACATGGTCCCGAGGATCGCGGCGTTTTCCTTCATGTTCCTGTTCGTCCTGAAAAGCACGAGGAGCCCGACGCCTGAACCCGTAAGGAGTCCGGCCATCATCTGGCTCACCCTTATGAGCCCTTCGAGATAAAGCTGCGTTATCAGCACAGAAGCGCCGCAGTTCGGGATGAGCCCGATAAGCGACATCAGAAGTATCCCCGTGACAGGGCGCCCGGCCATCATCGAGGCGAGCTCTGCTTTCCCGACGTGGTTCACGGCCACCGCCGCTATGAACGATATGATGTAAATGAAAACGGCTATCTTCAGCGTATGAACGGCCGCCGAGCTCACGATCCCGCCGCTCTCGCACTGGCAGTGCTCTTTTTCACAGAGCTGGTGGAACTCTCCGCCGCTCATGTCCGTACGCTCGACTTTCAGCAGCACGAGATCGACGAACAGGCCTGTCACGGCCCCTATCACGGCCTTCATCGCGAGTATGCGGAATATCGTCCCGCCAGGCAGGTGCTCCGATATCAGTAGCGGCAGCATTTCATCCGATGTTGAAAGGAACACGGCTATGAGCGTTCCCGTCGAGATGATGCCGCCTGCGTAAAGACTCGACGACATCGCGGAAAAACCGCACTGCGGTATCGCGCCGATACCGGCCCCTATCACAGGCCCGAGAGGACCGGCATGCTTCATCCATTCCTCTGTGCGGTTGCCTGCTTTTTTCTCCCAGTACTCCATGACGAGATATGTTATGAAAAGGAAGGGCAGCAGTTTAGCAGTGTCTATAGTGACGTCCTTCAGTATATCTATCATATAAAAATTTCTCCTTTCGCCTTAACAGTCATTATACCATCCCTGGCAAGTCCGGCTGTTTCCAGGCGTTTCATGACGCCGGGGCTATCCGGTCCGGCCGATCCGGATCTTCGCTTCATGTCACTTTTGTCACTGCCGCGGCTGCCTGCGCTGTCACTGATCTTTATCGTCCTGATCGTCATCCCGATCGTCTGTCAGACCTTCGTTCATGAAAATATTGAGCTTGCTGTTGTAATACTCCGAAGATTTTTTCCTCACCCAGCTGTCGCGATCTTCTCTTATCGCGAGCATCTCGTCAGCGAGATCATCAGGGTCTTTCGGCCCCGCCTGCTTCACGTACCTCAGCATCCTGTACATGGAGCGGCTCCCGCCCAGGCTGTCAGCGATCATCGCGCCGAGTTCCGGCGGGTGGCCGAGCTCCGCTATAGCCTCTATGAGCTTTGTCCTGACCTCTTCCTTCGACATGCTGTCTATACCTTTTTTATCTTTTTTCATTTTATCCATCCTGATCCCGGACCGGACCGACTGTCACGGCCGGTTTTTTCCATATTTATTTTCCCCTGCCGCTTTACTCTTCAGCGTCAGCCCTGAGGAATGAGATCATGTTCTCCCACCCCTGCCTGGCGTCCGGTATCCCGGTCGAAAAAGGATAGCAGTGAAAAAGTCCTTCCCCGATCTCGACTGTCACGTCCACGCCGTCTGCCTTCAGCCTGTCCGTTATCGGCCCGCATAGAGCGTAGAGCACCTCATCGTCCGCATAGCAGATATACGCGCGGCTCAGGCCCCTGTAATCTCCGGCATCCTGGTAAAGCATGAACTCCGGGACCTTCCTGCCATGAGTGAGTATGAGCTCTTCTTTTTTCATGTAAGCAGGATCCAGTATGAAATCGTGCTTTTTCAGGCGCTCTGCATTTTCCCTTATCTCATCCGTCCTGAAGCATTCGCCCGGCGATGCGGCATAAACACGCTCCGGCATCGGCACCCCGGCGCCCCTTTGATTTATATCCGAGATCATCCCGAGCGCAAGGCTCCCGCCCGATGAGCTCCCCGAGAAAGCGATCCTCTCCGGCTCATACTCCTCGAGCATTTTTTCATAAAGCCGGCCGAGCCATTCGTAGCACCTCGTGACAGGCTTATCGACACAAAGCGGATAATACGGGACTATGAGGTCGCGCCCTGTCGCTTCCGCTATCTTCACCGCCTGCTTCACCTGCTCTCCTCTGGGGTAGAAGATCATCCCCCGCCCTATGAGATAAAGGCACGCGCTCGCCGGCCCCGCGGCTCTCCTGTGGCGCATCGTCACGACCTTCTGCCCGTCAAGATCCACCGTCTCGATATCGAGCTCGTCAGACGACAGTGAAGGCACCCGCGCGAAACAGGCCGCACGCCTCGCAGCAGCAGTGATCCTGCCCACGGACGCCCGGCACATCCCCTTCATACCGCCTGTTATTTCCATGATTTTTCTGACAGTCCGGTAACGCAGTGACGCCATTTTTTTACCTCCACGTGAATTATACATGAATTTACCAAATCATATCGGTAAAAGCTCGTATTTATGCTAAAATCTTATTAACTTCAAAGCAGGGAGGTGGATGATCATGTCGAAACTCAAGATAAAAACTGCTGACGCTGAGATCATTAATGCTGATGTAAAGCCCGGCGAGTCGCTGCTCGAAGCTATCCAGAGAGCAGGTGTCGATATAGAATCGCCGTGCGGAGCCATGGGCATATGCGGGAAATGCCGCGTGCGTGTGACCGGAGGAAGTCCCGGCAGACTGACCGAGACGGAGTCTAACATCATCCCGTCGAAGCAGCTCGAGGACAATGTCCGCCTGGCCTGCCAGGTCTATCCTGTCGATGACCTCGCCGTCGAGATCCTGAAAAAGCCGGGGATGCCGGCATTCACTTCGTTCACCGGTCTGTATGACGATGATGAAAAAAACGACGGGGAAACAGTAGCTGAAGCCGGCGAAGAAGCATATCCGGAGGAAAAAAGCATCCTGGAAAAAGCCTCGATCGTCGCTGGCAAGGGCTCTGTCGACCCTGACCTGAAAAAAAAGACCGTGATATTCGACAAGAGCGGCGTGCCTTATGAGGATCAGCTCCTGACATCCGCAGACGCCGACAGCGCCGACCCGTTCGTATTCACAGGCATCTCGGTAAAACCGTGGAAGACGTACACCGCACTCATAAGGAAGATAGCTGACGGCACGAGAGAAGTAATCTCCCTCGAGCCGGGCGACACGACTGACACGCTCTACGGCGCTTCCGTCGATATAGGAACGACGACCGTCGTCGTATCCATCATCGACATGCTGACGAGCACGAGAGTCGCCGAGACGTCGATGATAAATCCGCAGAAAAAGCACGGCCAGGATGTCCTCACGAGGATAACAGCCGAGATCAGGGATCCTGAGGAAATGACGTCCGAGCTCAGCGAGGAGCTCTCGACTGCGATAAACGCCCTGATGAATGACGCATGCGGCAAAGCCGGCATCGACGTGAACATGATATATGAGATCACGATCGCCGGGAACACCGCGATGATGCACTTCCTCACAGGGACAGACGCCGCATCGCTCGGCACCGCGCCTTTTACCCCTGCCTTCCTTGACGGCAGGGCAGTCCCGGCAGACACACTCGGCCTCGACGCCGCGCCCGGCGCCTACGCCGTGCTCCTGCCGTGCGTATCATCATTCATCGGAGCCGACATAACGGCAGGCGCATACGTATGCGGCCTCGACAGGACATTCAGCAATACGCTTTTCATAGATATAGGGACGAACGGCGAGATCGTCCTCACGAACGAGGATGACATGATCGCCTGCTCGTGCGCTGCAGGGCCTGCCCTCGAAGGCATGAACATAAGCTGCGGCGTAAGGGCCCAGAGCGGGGCCATAGAAGATGTCAGGATATCAGACGGAAATGTCGAGATAAAGACGATAAACGACGATGAGCCATGCGGTATCTGCGGCAGCGGCATCCTGGCCGCGATAAGAGAGCTCAGGAATTCCGGCCTCGTCGACACGTCCGGAAGCTTTGCCGTCACTGAGTCATCGCCTTATTACGATAGATTCGAGAAAGACGAAAAAGACGTGCTTCGCTTTGTCCTCTGCCGCGAGCCTGAGGAAATAAGCATCTCCCAGATCGACGTCCGCCAGGTGCAGCTGGAAAAAGCCGCGATCTATTCCGGCATCACCGCGCTCCTGCGCACCGCCGGCATGACAGTCGACGAAACAGACAAGTTCATCGTCGCCGGCCAGTTCGGATGGCACATCACCGAGGACGAACTCCTAATAACAGGCATCCTCCCTGCAGGGGCAAAGGGAAAAATAGACTTCGCCGGCAATACGTCGCTCGCCGGAGCCGAGAAAGCCCTGCTTTCAACAGTATCGAGGCGCTCCATGGAGAGGCTCACGAGAAAAATACGGTACATAGAGCTTGGGGACACAGAAGGATTCGAAGAACTCTTCAACAGTTCGCTCGATTTCCCGGAGCTCTGAAATAAAGGCAATACAAAAACCTGCGGTCCCTAAAGCCGCAGGTTTTTCGCGTCCGGCCGGGATCTCCGGCGTATTTTATCTATCTGCCGCGCAGATGCGGAGCCGTGCTCTGCCCTGCTCCACATGTCATATTTTTTCTAATCGAACGATACTTTTATATCACTCCCGTACAGACTTTTCAGATATCCCGATATGTCGGACTTCACCTCGGATTCGGCCTGATCCATTACGCTGCTGTCCCTGACGGAATCGCGGATATCGCTGTCCGCCTGCTTCTCGAGCTTACTGTAATCGGCCGTCTTTATGCTGTTCCCTAATCCCTGCGTCTCTATCGGGAAATCGATGGAATCCCTGTCGATCTCATTGCTCAGGATCTTCACGTCAGGGAGCGTCACGCGGACACCGCTTACATCGCCGCCGCTCCGCTTCACCGAGACCGAGACCTTACTCATGTCTATGCCGATCTTCATGACGCCGCTGTACGTCATGACTATCTCTTTTTTCGTAAAAGGAATGTCGAGCGATTCAAAGAGCTGCCTGCTGCTTTCAAGCTTCACAGCGTTCCTGTAGTCGTATTCGATGGACGAAAGCTCCTCCGCCGATGAAAGCCTGTCCGTCAGCGCCTTGCTCTCCTTCTTCCGGGCAGCTGCTTCCCCCGCCGGGCCCGATATCAGGAACCCCAGGACGAGGCCGGCAGCTACAGCCGCGGCAATGATCCATACTGCGCGTTTCTTCATTCCGCCGCCTCCTTCGTCTCGAACCTCACCTTGATATCGCTCCCGTATGTATTTGTTATCATCTCAGTTATGATCTTTTCGGCGCGTTTCTCGGCGCGGTCGAGGAGACCGTCCTTCAGCGCGCGTTCTTCAGCCTCTTTTTTCTTTTTATCTATGAGCTTGTTGCGCTCGCTGCCCAGGCTGCCGTCGTCAAAGCCTTTTTCATAGACGGTGTGGAAATTGCTGTCGTCGTGCGAGATTATCTTCGCGGCCGGGAGCTCCACAGTGACGGAATCCCTGCCGTCACTCTTTTTTACCTTGTGAAAAACAGCCTCGTCGACGTCTATGCCGGCCTTTATCGTCCCGTCATACGTCATGAGGTACATCTTGCCGAGCACACCGCTGCTCTTTTTCTCGACGATCTCCCTGTAATCGTACCTTACAGTCGTAAGCTCGCTTATCTCCTTCACCTTGGAGTTCAGGACCGACACGTCGACCGTCTCTTTTTTTGACAAAAAATCCGGCAGCAGCCCGCGGCCCTTCATGAATCCCGCGGCGCATCCCACGGCGGCTGATATGATAAAAATGATCAGCGCTGTCTTTATGACCTTCAGCTTCGGTCCGCCTTTTCTGTTTTTTCCTTCAGCGTTATTCAAGATTACCTCCGATCGCTCATTACCATGCTGATTATACCATCACACCGCCGATCGGCAAATAAAAAAGGAAGCGGTCTCCCGCTTCCCTGATCTGCCTTTTGCCCGGCGCAGCCCCCACTGCCCGCGGCAGAGATCCATCTCTTGTTTTTTCTCTTTTCCCTTTTGATCGAAGCAGATCCCGTTATCCCTTAAGCAGCTTCCTCAACAGCACCTGCTGCAGCATTTCCGCTTTCCTGAGCGCCGTTTTCCTGCGCCTTGCGGTCGCGGTAGTTGAACCAGCTTGCGAGCAGAGCTCCTGAGATGTTATGCCATGTCGAGAATATAGCTCCCGGTACAGCAGCCATCGGGTAAGCCGCAAAACGTGTCAGCGCAAGGCTCGTAGCGAGTCCTGAATTCTGCATGCCGACTTCGATCGAAACGGCGCGGCATTTCTGCTTATCGCATTTGAATACCTTCGCGATGCCGTATCCGAGCGCGTATCCGATGAGGTTGTGGAGTATTACTACAACGAAGATGACGCCTACATTTGCGAGGATGTTCGAAGAGTTCGCCGCAACTACTGAAGCTATGATGAGAAGGATCGAAACTGTCGATACGAGAGGCAGCACGTCCTGTACTCTTTCAACTCTGTCCTTCAGGAGAGCTCTTACGATGAATCCGAGAGCTATCGGGAGGAGTACGACCTCGATGACTGACAGGAACATTCCGAGAACGTTGACGTCAACACGCTGGCCTGCATAAAGCAGTGTGAGCAGCGGTGTCATGACCGGAGCGAATATCGTTGAGCAGGCTGTCATCGAAACGCTCAGCGCTACGTCGCCGTGCGAGAGGTATGTCATGACGTTCGAGCTCGTGCCTCCCGGGCAAGTCCCGACAAGGATGACTCCGATGGCGAGGTCTGTAGGAAGCTTGAATACGACGGTAAGCACCCATGCCACAAAAGGCATGATCGTGAACTGCGCGATGAACCCGAGGAAAATGTCCTTAGGACGTTTCAGCACTTCCGCGAAGTCCTGAGGCTTCAGCGTGAGGCCCATACCGAACATGATGATGCCGAGGAGCGGATTGATCCAGCTCGTCTTGATCCATGCTACGGTCGAAGGCTGAAACAGCGCAAGTGCAGCAATGAGTACAGCAAACAGTGCCATCCATTTGCTGACGAAATTGCTTAGCCATCGTAAAACTTTCATAATAACTACCCCCTGAAA
>JBJETC010000193.1:0-2047 GCA_051883115.1 Anaerovoracaceae bacterium | reverse complement strand
CGATCACTGAACCGGCGCTGATGGCTGCGATACGTCAGTTGTCTCTCACTTCGCCTCCTGACAGGGCCTGATCGTACACGGCTCTTTCTCCTCCGATGTACTTAGGCCTTGTCCTCGCGCATACGACGTGTGCCTCGCCGATACTGCGCGTCTTTATCCTGACAGGAACGGCGACGTCCCTCAGATGCATGCCTATGAGCGTATCTCCTATGTCGATCCCCGCGTCGGCCTTAATATGTTCGAGCGCGACCGGGTCATCAAAATTCTTATAGCATGTCGTGGCAAAAGAACCGCCCGCGTGTATCTGCGGCACTACATTGCATATCTCCTGCCACGGCTTCAGCGCAGCTCTCTCTATGATGAGCGCCCTGTTAAGGTGCTCGCAGCACTGTGCTGCGAGGTATATCCCGTGCTCGTCAAGCACAGGCTTTATCCCTTCGTAAACAGCTTCGGCTGCGTTTATATCCGATCCCTTCCCGATCGACGCTCCCTTTATCTCGCTTGACGAGCAGCCGACGACAAATATGTCGCCCTTCTTCAGACCAGCGATCCCGAGGAGTTCCTTCACAGCCTCAGCAGCTTCATTCTTTATTTCATCGTACGTCAAAATATCTCATCTCCAATTTCAGCGGACATCCCAGCTGTTCAGGTATTTCTCCTGTTCGTCCGTCAGCCGGTCTATCTCCGTACCCCATGCGGCAAGCTTTCTCCTTGCCACTTCATCATCTATCTCATCACTCACCTTGATCAGGTGGTTTTCAAGTTTTTCGTGGTTCTTCACGATGTACAGCGCCGAAAGCGCCTGTACAGCGAAGCTCATGTCCATGATCTCTGCCGGGTGGCCGTCAGCCGCGGCGATATTGACGAGCTTGCCCTCGCCTATGACATTGACCCATTTCCCGTTCGGGAGCTTGTATCCCATGATGTTGTGTCTCGTCTCGCGGCTCTCGACAGCGGCTTCCCTGAGGCCTTTCATGTCGACTTCGCAGTCAAAATGACCGGCGTTGCAGAGGATAGCTCTGTCTTTCATTTTCATCATGTGGTCGACTATGATCGTCCTGCAGTCTCCCGTTACCGAAACGAATATGTCTCCGATCTCGGCCGCTTTCGCGATAGGCATGACGCTGAATCCGTCCATCCTTGCTTCTATGGCCTTTACCGGATCGACTTCCGTAACTACTACCTGGGCTCCGAGTCCCTTGGCTCTCATGGCAACGCCTTTGCCGCACCAGCCGTATCCTACGACTACGACTGTCTTAGCCGCGACGATGAGGTTCGTGTTCCTCATGATGCTGTCCCATACGGACTGGCCTGTTCCGTACCTGTTGTCGAAAAGGTGCTTGCACTTGGCGTCGTTGACGGCGATCATCGGGAATTTGAGGACGCCGTCTCTGTCCATGGCTTTGAGTCTCACGATCCCTGTGGTCGTTTCCTCGCAGCCGCCCCAGACTTCTTCTGCGAGGTCGGGTCTCTTCGTGTGGAGGGTGCCTACGAGGTCGCCGCCGTCATCTATGATGACGTTCGGTTTCTGCGACAGGCAGCTCTCGATGTCCTGAGCGTACTTCTCGTCGGACGCGCCGTGCGTCGCGAAAACCGAAAGGCCCTTGTCGACAAGGGCCGCGGCGACATCGTCCTGCGTCGACAGCGAGTTGCTCCCCGTCACGTACATCTGGGCCCCGCCCTCAGCGAGCACCTCGCAAAGGTAAGCCGTCTTCGCCTCAAGATGCACAGAGAGCGATACCTTCACGCCCTCGAACGGCTTCGTTTTCCTGAATTCCTCAGCAAGCCCGTGAAGCACAGGCATATTATGCTCGACCCATTCTATTTTCTCATGACCTGAATCAGCAAGACTCAGATCCTTGATATCGTATTCCGCCATTTTTCTCCTCCGGATCTATCCTTAACGCGTTTGATATATACAAAATTACCCGCAAGATGTAATAAATATCCTGATCAGCTGAATTTTTTCGTGATGAGGTCAGCGAGCGAATTCGCCATGTGGAATATCTCGCTTTCGTTGCTTCCCTCTATCATGACACGAACCAGC
>JBJETC010000192.1:0-2050 GCA_051883115.1 Anaerovoracaceae bacterium | reverse complement strand
AATATAAACCAATACCTATCATTACCGCCATGTAGGCGATAATGGTCAAACTGATAAGAAAATATGTCATTTGTACCCCTCTTTTTCTTTAACAAAAAATATTTCGAAATAAAATGCCGGCGGCCGGCTCATGCCATCTTTCTGAGGTCAAGGAGCCTCTGATTGCTGCTGCCCCTGAATTCAAGGCGCATATCCTTCTTCTCCTCTATAAATTCCCCGTCTACGAGCACATCAATATACGAAAGCATTTCATCCGTGACTTCCGTGTGCACTCTGCCGCCTTCTAAAAGATCTGTTTCATACGTATAGCCGGTATATGCCCAAATGTCCTTCTGGGGGTACATATCTATTATTTTTTTCAGAAGGTTCACGAGCACCAGCTGATTTTCGGGTTCGAACGGTTCGCCGCCGAGGAGCGTGAAGCCCTGGATATGCTCAGGTTCGAGCGCATCGAGTATTTCCTGCTCGGTGTCCTCTGTGAAAAGCCTGCCATAATGGAAATCCCACGTCTCCGGCTGGAAGCAGCCCCTGCAGTGATGCGTGCATCCGGACACAAAAAGACTGACCCTTACTCCAGGCCCGTCTGCTATATCAAATTTTTTAATGTTTCCGTAATACATGATCTCTGCTTCGCCCTTAAAATATTGCGAGTGCACAAAAATTTATTAAAAAAATTATACCAGTCAACATACAATCTGTCAATCTCATTGAGTTTTTTGTTGACTCGATTCAAAAACATCCTTGAAGCGTCCTTTTTTCCATGCGATCACGAACGCCGTCACGCAGATGATGTCCGAGAAGATCGAACCCATCGGCGGCGCCATGCCCATGAGCGTCAGGTTGTCAGACGATATCTTCAGGGCGTAGTACGTCCACGGTATCCTCACTATGATCACCGACAGGATGTTATATACGAACGAAACGACAGCCATCTCGCTCGCGCAGAAAAATCCGCTGAAGCAGAAATGTACCCCTGCTGCCGCGCAGTCGAAAACGTAAACCTTGAGATACTGCGTCCCGAGCTCGATCACAGCTTTGTCGTCAGTAAACTGCCCGACGACAGGAGAAGCTGCCACCTGGAAGACCGCAGCGAACGCTATCCCGATCGTCACGGTCGTAATGAGACCGTACTTCAGGACTTTGAGAGCTCTCGAATACTTTCCCGCCCCTATGCTGTGGCTCGAGATGGTCGATACTGTCGACAGCATCGTCGACGGCACGAGGAAAAGGAAAGTGATTATCTTCTCGACGATACCTACCGCCGCCGCTACTTCTACACCGTAGCTGTCAGCGAGCGACGTTATGACGAGGAACGAGACCTGGATGAGTCCGTCCTGCGCAGCTATAGGAACGCCGACACTCATCATGTTCCTGATGACGCTTTTCTCTATCTTAAAGGAAGACTTCGTGAGCTTTCCCCAGACTTTTCGTTTTACTATGACGATCAGCGATACGACGACGCTGACTGCCTGAGCTATGACAGTTCCGTACGCGGCGCCGGCCGCTCTCATGTGCATTGGACCGATGAAAACATAGTCGAGGACGATGTTTACGACGCACGCTATGGCTATGAAGTACATAGGCGTCTTTGAGTCGCCCGAGCCCCTGAAAATAGCGCTTATGACATTGTAGAGCGTAATGAAAGGTATTCCGAGCGAGCATATGAGGAGGTAAGTCCTCGTGTCAGCCACAGACTCCGCCGGCACAGCGAGCAGGCGTATGAAAACGTCCCTCAGCGCGAGCATGACGAATGTCAGCACGAACGAGAAAATTATGAAGAACGTGAACGTGTTCCCCACGACCTTTGCGGCTTTCTCTCTGTCTCCCGCGCCTATCGCCCTGCCGAGCACGACCGTCGTCCCCATCGTGAGCCCGACGATCACAACGGTGACCATGTGCATCACCTGGCTGCCGACAGACACCGCCGTTATGACGTCCGCGCCGTTATATTGTCCTGTAATGAAAAGATCCGCGAGCCCGTAGAGCATCTGCAGAAAATACGATAAAAAATAAGGCAGTGAAAAAACGAACATCTGTCTCTTCAGGCTGC
>JBJETC010000191.1:0-11486 GCA_051883115.1 Anaerovoracaceae bacterium | reverse complement strand
ATTTTTTCGCTGAGGACTGGATGAACCTGTGGTCATCTGCGTTCTCGAAACCCGACTGAAGCGTGTTGTGGTCTATGTAAGCGACAGAAAGCTCTGTCTTTACGCGGGGAATGCCCATAGCCTCAAACTCGAGGTAAGCCATCGTTCCCGTAGCGTCCTGCGTCAGCGTCTGGTCTATCCTCAGAGCTACTTCCTGGCCCTGCTCCATAGATCCGCCGATCATATGCGCTTTGATTATCTTCTGAGCGATCGTTAAACCCATTGAAATCCCTCCGTTTTATGTTATATCTGCATAGTCTCCGCCCGGCCGTTCGGCTTCCGGGCAAAAGGCTGTTCGCGCAAAATGCTGCACAATAATAGTATTATATATTATTTTTTCCGATTTTGGAAATGTCCGCGTTACAAAATCACGAAAAATGCACATTTCCGAAAACGTTCGTGTAGTGTTCGCGGCAAAAGTGGGCCGCAAGTGGGACGAAATACGGGAAAAGCGGCCGCATGAGTGCTTTTCACCCATACAGCCGCTCTTTTTCAAAGCTTTTGCGTCATGGCCTGTCAAAACGACTCCTCCGGTCACTCAGCTATTATGTCTTTTACGATGTTCTGCGCCGCCGGCTTTTCAGGCCCGATGGCAAAAGCAACTGCAGCTTCCTGAGCCGCGGCTCTCGCCTTCTCATGGTCTGCCGCGTAGACGACAGCGAGGACATCGTCCTTTTTCACTTCACTTCCGACCTTTTTCTTCAGGACTATGCCGGCCGTCTCATCTATAGCGTCTCCCTTTTCCTCGCGCCCCGCGCCTGTGTGGCGTGAAGCATTGCCGATCCTGAGGGCGTCGACTGCCGTCACATAGCCGTCGAGCCCGGCACGGACATTCGCGCTTGCCGCTGCGATACCCAGGATAGAAGTATCGTCTATCACCGAATCGTCTCCGTTCTGATAGAGGATCATCTGGCGGAGCTTGAGGAGTGCAGTGCCGTCAGCTATGACCTCCTGCGCTTTTTCCACGCCTTCCTCCAGCGACGAGACTTTTTCGCCTTCATATGCCATGAGTCCCGCGATGCTTATGGAAAGCTTCGTAAGATCCGCAGGGCCGTTCCCCTTGAGTGTATCTATGGCCTCAGCCACCTCAAGGCTGTTCCCGACAGCATATCCGAGCGGTTCATCCATGCCGCTTATGATCGCGGCCGCCTTTTTGCCATTCTCTCTCGCAATGCTTATCATCAGCCTCGCGAGGAAGTCCGCGGCCTCCTGGTTCCTCATGAAAGCGCCCCTTCCGCACTTGACATCGAGCACGATGGCGTCCGTCCCCGCTGCCAGCTTCTTGCTCATGATGCTCGAAGCTATGAGCGGTATGCTGTCGACCGTGCCGGTGACATCGCGGAGAGCGTATATCTTTTTATCTGCCGGAGCTATCTTCCCGGTCTGGCCTGTCACGGCGATCCCTATCTCATGGACCTGGTTCACGAACTGCTCAACGGAGAGATTCGTCCTCATTCCCGGTATCGACTCGAGCTTATCTATCGTCCCGCCGGTGAAGCCCAGGCCTCTCCCGCTCATCTTCGCCACAGGCACACCGAGCGCCGCCGCGACCGGGGCTGCCACAAGCGTCGTCTTGTCTCCGACGCCGCCGGAAGAATGCTTGTCGACTTTGATCCCCGGAATGACAGACAGATCGATGGTATCGCCCGAATCCCTCATGGCTCTCGTGAGTGAAAAGATCTCTCTCCTCGTCATGTTGCGGAAAAGTATTGCCATGAGGAGCGCGGACATCTGATAATCCGGGATGTTCCCGGCCGTGAAGCCGTTGATAACATACGTTATCTCTTCATCAGTCAGTTCGCCGCCGTCACGTTTCTTCTGGATGATATCTACCATATCCATGATTTTTCTCCTTTTTCAGCAGAAATGGGACGCACTGCGCGTCCAGGATGATTTTACGCTGCTAAGCGCAAATATTTGTAAACTCCTGTTAATCAGAAGGAAAAAATTTCGTCGAGAAAGCTCTCGCCTATGGCCGTCCTGCCGGCGCCGAGGTATTCCGCGGCCGTCTGCCCGAGATCCCCGAAGCATCCGCGCGTCCCGAGATCCACGCCCTGCGCGATGTTTTTCCCGTATGCCATGACAGGCACGAACTCGCGTGTGTGGTCGAAACCGCTGTGGATCGGGTCGTTCCCGTGGTCAGCCGTTATGAAAAGTATGTCTCCCGGCTTCATCGCGGCTTCTATCTCCGGCAGCCTCCTGTCAAAGTCCATGACTGCGTGGCCGTAGCCTGAAGGGTTTCTTCTGTGGCCGTACATCGAGTCGAAGTCGACGAGGTTAGTGAAAATCAGTCCCGGGAAATTTTCCTTCATGAGCTCGACGGTCTTGTCGACACCGTCCATGTTCCCGTCAGTGTGAACGGAATACGTGATGCCTTTTCCGTCGAAAATATCGTGTATCTTCCCGACTGCGCAGACTTCCTGGCCTGTCTTTTTCACATTGTCAAGGAGCGTGTCCTCAGGCGGCTCGACGGCGAAATCACGTCTGTCGCTCGTCCTCACGCGCTTTCCGTCTTTCTTCACATACGGTCTCGCTATGACTCTGCCGCACGCCCACTTGCCGTGCAGCATCTCCCTCGCTATGCCGCATATCTCGTACAGCCTGTCGAGAGGGATGACGTCAGTGCACGCCGCGATCTGGAAAACGCTGTCCGCCGACGTGTAGACTATAGGCTTTCCCGTGCTCTCGTGCTCAGGGCCCAGGTCTTCTATGATCACGGTGCCGGAAGCCGGGTAATTTCCTATGACTTCCGTGCCGATCTTTTTCTCGAATTCCTTTATGAACTCCTCAGGGAAACCGTCCGGGTATGTCTTGAACGGTGTCTTTGTCTCAATGCCGGCGATCTCCCAGTGGCCTGTGATCGTGTCCTTTCCGGCGGACACCTCGTGCATCCTGCCATAGCTTCCCTTTATTTCTTCCGGGCTGATCCTGTAAAGGCCGCCGCCCGCGTTCTCTATATTCCCGAGGCCCAGCTTCTGCAGTTCAGGGATGCTGAATCCCTCAGTGCCCTGCGCCACGTGAAGGAACGTGTCCGCGCCTTCGTCGCCGAAATCGGCGGCGTCGACGGCCTCTCCGCAGCCGAAGCTGTCCATGACTATAATTATCACCCTTTTTTCAGGTTTCATGTCTGTCACCTCCGGTATTATCCGGTATCTTCTATCAGGTCTTTCGGCCCTGCCGGCTCATCCGGCCCGGCCGGTCTCATCCCGGCTCAGATCTCCTCTATGAGTACAGGGTCGCATTTTATGTGATCGAGCGAAACGAGTCTGTAGTCAACGCCGTTAAGTATGCCGCGTATGCCTCTGCGCCACGCGTCGTGTCCGTGCAGATGGCCGTATATGCAGAGCTTCACGCCGTGTTCCGTCATGAGGTCCGTGAACCCTGACGGCTGGAAGTGCTCGTTTGTCGGAGGATAGTGGAGCATGCATATCTTTTCCGAGGCGTTCTTTTTCTCGGCGTCCTCGAGCGATAGCCTGAGCCTGCCGACCTCTCGCTCATATATTTTTTCATCATGCTCCTCGAAGCCGTCGCTCCCCGGGCATGTCCATCCTCTCGTCCCGCAGACGCAGATGCCGTCTGACACCTCGAACGCCTTGTTCTGAAGGAATATCATGTCGTCATGAAGGCCGTTGAGCTTCGAAACCGACGTCCACCACAGGTCATGGTTCCCTTTTGTCAGGACTTTTTCACCCGGGAGACCGTGAAGGAACTCGAGATCAGGCATTGCCTCATCGAGCCTTAAGCCCCACGAAATGTCCCCGCATATGAGGACCGTATCGTCAGGCGTGATCTTTTCCATCCAGTTCTTCCTGAGTCTCTCCGCGTGGTCCTCCCACTCGCTGCCGAAAACCTCCATCGGCTTGTCTACGCCGGGTCCCAGCGAAAGATGCGTGTCTCCTAATGCGTAAATCTTCATATGCTGCTGTCCCCGCCGTAAATATTTATCTCAGGGCTCGCCGCCTCGCCGCTGCCGAATCCGAACTCCCTGTCAGCTTCTTCCTCCGTCATCTCTGTGACGTCCTCAAGCTTCTTCATCATGACGTTCGTCCTCGTGCCGACCATGGAGTCGAGACGCTTGTCCGCCTTTGCTATATCAGCCCTCGCTTTTTCAAGCTCGGAGCTGAACTTGGAAAACTCTGTCTTTACTGCCGCGAGCGTGCGCCAGACTTCCGCCGACTTCCTGTTCACCGCGGCCGCCCTGTATCCTGTCTGAAGGCTCGATAAAAAAGCAGAAAGCGATGTCGGGCCTACGACGATGACGCTGAGGTCGCGCTGGAGCTCCTCGAATATCCCGAGCCTCAGTGCTTCAAAGTACAGGCTCTCCGTAGGCACAAAAAGAAGAGCGAAATCAGTCGTCTTAGGCGGCGCCACGTATTTTGCCCTTATGTCCTGCGCCTCGCTCCTGAAACGCGCGGCAAGCGCGCCGGCTGCTTTCCTGATCTCCGCCTGATCCGCTCCTTCCCTCGCTTCCTCGAGTTTTGTGTATGTATCGAGAGGGAACTTCGAATCTATCGGGAGATAGATGAGGCTGCCCGTCTCATCAGGGACTTTCACGGCGAATTCCACCCGCTCATTCCCGGCGCCTGTCGTATTCACATTTTTCTCATATTGATAAGGGGAAAGCATGTCTCTGAGGATCGCTTCGCACTGGTACTCCCCGAGTATCCCCCTCGTTTTCACGTTTGAAAGGACCTTGCTGAGTCCGTCCACATCCTTCGCGAGCTTCTGCATGGAGCCGACTTCCCTGTTCAGCTGCTCCATCTCAGCCGACAGCGTCCTGCGTATGCTCTCGAGCTTCTGCTCACTCGAATCAGAAAAGTTTTCCATTCTGGCGTCTATGGACTGGAGCCTCCTGTCCTGAGCCTCCGCAGACGTTTTCTGTGCCTGCATCATCATGCCGCCGTATGTACTGACGGCTGAATCTATGTCGTTCCTCGTGAGGCCGCGGTCTCCGGACTGTCTCTTTATCACGACAGTGCAGACGACCATCACAGCTGCTGATACAGCGCAGATCAAAGCCAGTATGATGAAAAGAGCATTTTCCATATATCAGTTTTTCTCCTTGTCTGCATCAGGATCTTTATCTGATGACACGTGCCCGATGATCACATCCATAGCATCTGCATATCCTTTGAACCCGCGCCCTGTTATCGTCGCGATGCAGGCCTTGCGTATGTACGATACCTGCCTGAAATCCTCGCGGCTCGGCACATCAGATATGTGGACCTCGACCGTCGGGATCATGACTGCCTTCACGGCGTCAAGAAGCGCGACGCTCGTGTGTGTGTAGGCGGCCGGGTTTATGACTATGCCGTCGTAATGATGGAAATACGCGTAATGGATCTTGTCGACGAGATCGCCTTCGTGGTTCGACTGATAAAACTCTACGTCGACATCACGCTCAGCGGCCTCCCTTTCGATATACGCCATGAGGTCCCTGTACGTCTTTTTTCCGTAAATATCCGGCTCTCTTATGCCGAGCATGTCGATGTTCGGTCCGTTGATAACGAGTATTTTCAAGAACAAGGCCCCCTTTCTGACTCTGCCTGGCATCCGGGCGCGTTATCTGCCCGAAAGCCGGCTTTACATAAAATTATTTTAGATTCTCGTTATTATCTATGTAATAGTCGCTCCAGTTCTCGTACGCGTCCTTTCTCTCTGCGTAGAGCTGGTCGAGCGGCGTGCGGCTCGATACCGGCCTGCCGTCTGTCTCGAGCTTGTTGAGATCTCTCTTTATCCAGATGACGACGCCGTTCTGCTTTATGATATCGTAATTAGCCTTTATTTTTACGACGCCTCCGCCCGTTGCGATCACCTGGCCGCGCTCCTTGCAGGCTATCTTGAGCATCTCGGTCTCGACTTTCCTGAAGTACGCCTCGCCTTTTTCCGCGAAGATCTCCTCTATCGATTCGCCCTCGTGCTCGACGATCATGTCATCGATGTCGACGAATTTCCTGTGGCTCTTTTCAGCCATCTTCCTGCCGAGGAACGTCTTGCCCGCGCCCGGCATCCCGATGAGGATGTTGTTCAGTGTCTCGCGCTTCACTTCGTCGGCCACGATCTCTATCTCATCGTTGTCTATCTCCTTGCCGGTGAAAAGCTCACTCGAGCGGCTCGCCTGCGCCACGAGCATTTCGAGCCCGCTCGCGCACTTTATCCCGCGCTTCATGGCATCGAGTATGAGCTTTGTCCTGTAAGGGTTGTATATCAGATCGACTACGGCGTAGAGGTCCGGGAAGCATGACACGTCGACAAGGCTCCTGCCGTTATCAGGGTACATCCCGACAGGCGTAGCGTTCACGATGACCTCCGCGTCGAAATTTTTCTCTATATTATCGTAATTATCCTCGCCTTCGCGTGAGATCGTAACGATCCTGCTCGCTCCCATGTCCGAAAGCACCTGGCGTACCGTCACGGAAGCGCCGCCGCTCCCGAGTATGATGCATTTTCTGCCTTCGACGTCTATGTCGTTTTCCTCGAGCAGATATTTGAATCCGAAATAGTCTGTGTTGTAGCCCGAAAGCGTCCCGTCGTCCTCCCTGACAACGGTGTTGACGCTCCCGATCTTCAGAGCCTCAGGTGCTACTCTGTCGCACATCCTGAGGACCGTCTTCTTGTAAGGGATCGTCACGTTGAATCCCGCGTATTCGTCCGACCTCAGCAGCGGCTCAAGGTCCTGGGCCTTCGTCTCAAGAAGGTCGTACTGGTAATCGCCGAATCTGCTGTGTATCAAAGGTGAATAACTGTGTCCGAGTCTCGCGCCTATAAGTCCGTATTTTTTCATTGATCTCTCCTGAAAAATCTTTATAACACTTGAAACAGCTTACATTCATCCTTCTCCATCTGCGCCCGGGCTGCCTCCCCGGTCTATAAGGTCTTCCTCGTATTCCCTCGTCAGTTCCAGTAGTTTATTATACAACTTTTCGATATAGTATTCCATCTCGGCAGGGGCCATGGATGCCGCCGCCGCTATCTTCTTCTCCTCACGCTCCGGATCGCGCACAGGCCTTCCGTTCGCCCGCTTCCAGGCCGCTATGTCTGCCGCCGTGCTGAACCTCCTGCACACCGTTTTTACGAGGAGCTCATCGATCTCGTCTATCTCTTTCCTGCATTCTTCAAGATCTTTCATCTGCCTGTCCCCTGACATTTATCTTCTGAAAAAAATTACTGTAAGGATTTTTTCCGGAAATTTCCGGAAAAACCAGCGCCGCGCACAGCTGCGCTTTCTGTCATGCTTTTTCTATATACGACCCGAGGTACCTGAAGTCGTCGCTCACCGACTCTATCGTGTTCATGAGCCGTATGAAGCTCTCCGACCAGACGTCCGCGTCTATGTCGAAATAAAACATGAAGTCAAAGTCGCGGTCAGGTATAGGTCTGCTCTCCAGCTTCACGATGTTGATGCCAAGGGCGTAGAAAAGCGCGAGCACGTTGTAGAGCGAACCAGGCTTATGCGGTGTCGTGAGCATCATGCTCGTCCTGTACGCGCCCGGGAATATCTCGAGCTTGCGGCCGATGCAGATGAACATCGTGTAGTTGAGGCCGCTGTCCTGTATGGATTCGTCCATGCACTCGAGCCCGTAGAGCCTCCCGCAGTCGTAAGAAGCTATCGCCGCGGCGTCGCCCGCATCCGAGCCAGCGACCATCTTCGCGGCCCCGGCTGTGTTCGGGTACTTTATGATCTCAGCGTGCGGGAACTTCTTCAGATACCCGCTGCACTGCATTATCGCCTGCTCGTGCGAATAAATCTTCTTTATGTTCTCCCTCTTCGTGCCCGGCTTCACGAGAAGGTTATGGTCTATCTTCACCTTGATGCTGCGCACGATGTAAAAATCATACTTGTTTATGAGGTCGTAGACCCTGTTAACGGAGCCGGCCGTGCTGTTCTCGAGCGGGAGGACGCCGTACTGGCACTTCCCTTTTTCTATGGCCTCGAAAACGTCTGAGAAGTTGCGGAAAAAAGTTATGTGCGGGGCCTTGAATATGCCCTCGCACGCTTCCTCCGAGTAGGCGCCCATGACGCCCTGGCACGCGACATCGGCCTTTTCAGGGAAAAGCCTGTCCGTGTGCTCTCTCGCGTATTCTATCTTCTTTACGAGATCGGTCTTGCCCTCTGTGTATTTTCTCTGGTAATCGGCCGTGAAATCAGCGAGCGAGGAATAGAACTGGCGCGTGTATATCTCGAGCTCGTCTTCCGTCTTCGCAGCCGCCTCGTCTATCTTTTTCCTGGCGCGCTCAGGGTCCGAGATCCTGTAGCCCAGCTTTTTCCTCGAGACCGCGATCTCCCTCATGAGGGCCATGCGTTTCCCAAGGCTGTCTATTATCTCATCGTCGAGGTCATCGACCTCTTTGAGGTATTTTTCAAGTTTATCTTTTTCGTCCATCAAAATTTCTCCGGGATATTCTTCATCCTAAAGCGACAACGTCCGACTGGATGAGGTCGAACACCGCCATAGCGGCCGCCGCCTCTAGCACAGGCACCGCCCTCAGCGCGACGCACGGGTCATGCCTGCCTTTTATCGAAAGCTTCACGTTCTTTTTCTCGAAATAGTTTACGGTGTCCTGCTCGCGCGCTATAGAAGGCGTAGGCTTGAGCGCTGCCCTGAAGACGATCGGCATGCCTGTCGTTATGCCGCCGAGGCTCCCGCCCGCGTTGTTCGTCTTTGTGACTATCCTGCCGTCTTCATCGTACATGAAGCTGTCGTTGTTCTCGCTGCCCTTCATCCTCGCGGCCTCGAAGCCCGCGCCGAACTCCACGCCCTTCACGGCCGGCACGCCGAACACCGCCTGAGCTATGACGTTCTCGACGCCGTCGAACATAGGATCGCCCATGCCTGCAGGGACACCTTCTACGACGCATTCGACTATGCCGCCGACAGAATCCATGTCCTCGCGCGCGTTGGAAATGGCGTCGAGCGCTCTCTGCATATCTTCATCCGAGTCGATCTTTATACCGGCGATCTCCGCGGCCCTTGCCTTTATCGTGATCCCGCGGCGCTTGAGTTCCTGGATCATGATCCCGCCTGCTATGCATATAGGAGCGGTCAGCCTTCCTGAAAAATGGCCGCCGCCTCTCACGTCCTCAAAACCCGCGTACTTCACGTGGCCTGTAAAATCAGCGTGTCCCGGCCTCGGTGTGTCCGAGAGCCCGGCGTAATCGCCGGACCTCGTGTCGGTGTTCCTTATGACTGCAGTGACAGGCGTGCCGCACGTCCTGCCGCCGAGCACTCCGCACAGGAATTCAGGCCTGTCAGCCTCCTTCCTCGCTGTCGAATACTTGTCCCTGCCGGGCGCCCTCCTGTCGAGAAAAGCCTGGAGCTCGTCCATATCTATTTCCATGCCCGCAGGCAGCCCGTCTATCGTTACGCCTATAGCGCCGGCGTGCGATTCGCCAAAAACCGTGACTTTTACACTTCTGCCGAATGTTGAAGACATTTTTTATCCCCCGGATGATCTAAAAAAATATTTTCTCTTTATTTATCTGAAAAAGCTAACAAACCTATTTCAATATCAGATTGTCTGAAAGCCCCATGCGGCTCATCTCGCCGAAGAAGCCGGGATAGGACTTCGCGACGGCGCCGTGTCCCTTGATCGTGACAGGCCCGTCAGCCGAAAGCGACGCTACGGCTTCCATCATGACGATCCTGTGGTCGTTCACGCCGTCTGTCTCCGCGCCTTTGAACACTGACCGCGCGAATGCCGGGAGCTTTGCGAGCTCAGCTCCGCGCCCGTGGATCGTGAGCTCGTCCTCTTTTTCCTCTGTCTCTATGCCGAGTCTTCTGAGGTTATCGGAGATGGCCGAAAGCCTGTCGCTTTCCTTGAGCCTGAGCCTGCCGGCGTTTGCTATCACGGTGTCCCCTTCAGCCGCTGCGCCGAGCAGAGCTATGGCAGGCGCGAGGTCAGGTATCCCCGAGACATCGCACATGATCCCGTGCATCTCAGAAGGGCAGACAGTCACGGACTGCGTGACCCCGGCTTCCCCCGGTCCATCGTCCTGGCTTATATAAACTTCCGCGCCGAACTGCTTCAGTATGTACATCATCTCGCTGTCGCCCTGCACAGACGCGAGATCGAGCCCGCGCACCCTGACAGGCACGCGTCCCACAGCGCCTGCGGCGAGCCAGAAAGCAGCGCCTGACCAGTCGCCCTCCACGCGGTACCCGCACGGCGATCTGTATCTGCTGCCGCCTTTTATCCTGTATATCCTCGCGATGCCGTCCTCGCCGAACATGTCCTCGCGTTCTGGCTTCACGGAAAAAGACTCCATGACTGCTGTCGTGATGTCGAGGTATGCGGCCGACTGGAGCTCGCCCGTTATGACGATCTCGCTGTCACCTTCGAGCACAGGAAGCGCAAGGAGAAGTCCCGTTATGAACTGCGACGAGACATTCCCCGGGAGCGTGAATTTCCCCGGTTCCAGCTGTCCCGAAACGCGTATGTCTTTCCCCCGGATCTCTATGCTCATGCCGTGAGCCTCGAGCTCTTCTCTGAGCGGTGAAAGAGGTCTTTCCGCGAGCCTGCCCTCTGTCTTGAAAACGCACGATTTCCCGAGCGCGCCGGCTACCGGGATCATGAACCTAAGCGTCGATCCGCTCTCGCCGCACCTCATCGTCTCGTATCCTCCGCGGACAGCGGCGCAGCAGTTCTTCGTGGCGTCGATATCCTTCGACTCGAGGCTGCATACGACCGATACGGGATCGCCCGAGAGCGCTGAACAGATGAGAGCCCTGTGAGCGAAAGACTTCGACGGTATGATGTCAACGGTCCTGACTTCGCTCTCGTCAGGCGCTTTCCTGCCCGGCGCGCCTGTCACGTTCTTCCTCGCGTTTTTTACCCAGACATCTATGTCTGACCCCGCAGGGGTTTTCAGCGCGGAAGCATCTATTTTTCCGATTTTTTTCTTATCTTTTGCCTTGGATCTCTTCATTTTTTCTATAATTTCATAGTAAGTACAGGGTCTTTTTTATCGGCCTCTTCCTTGTTCTCGCGGCCTGATCTCAGGAGCTCGTGAAGCGTGTCCCTGTCGCCCGCGGCGAGGGCATCGCGGTATTTTTCAAGTTCCCCTATGAAAAGATCGAGGTCCTTGAGGAGGTTATCCTTGTTCTCGAGAAAAAGGTCGCTCCACATGTCCTCGTTGAGTTCCGCCACGCGTGTGAAATCGCGGAAGCTGCCGCCCTGGTTGAATCCCGTCGGGTATTCGGTCTGGAGCTTGACAAAAGCATTCGCCGCGAGGTGCGTGAGCTGCGACGTGAAGGCTATGATGTCATCGTGCTCCTCGGCCGTCATGAACGACATCTTCGCGAAGCCCGCTTCCTTCAGGAGGTCGCGGAGTTTGCTTATCTTCTCTATGTCGTTCCTTTTTTCCGAAACTATTATCATCGAGGCGCCGTCAAAAAGCGTCTCGGAGCTGTTCACGAAACCGCTGTACTGCTTGCCTGCCATAGGAT
>JBJETC010000190.1:0-2055 GCA_051883115.1 Anaerovoracaceae bacterium | reverse complement strand
CGCGCCGATAGTGGTGTTCGGGGGCGTGGGCGGCGGCCTGCGCTGGAAGAACATGAAGTGGGGGTTCTCGTATGACGGGGGCGCGGGCGGCCGGAGCGGCCTTGTCATCAACGCGAGATCAGAGACGATATTCCAGAAAAAGATGTTCCGCGAGAGCGCACTTGAGCGCCGCTGCGTCATACCCGCCAGGTCTTTTTACGAGTGGGACAGAGACAGGAAAAAAGTAGAGTTCTCGAACGCTGACGGCTCAGTCATTTTTCTCGCAGGTCTGTACAGAGATATCGAGAGCGGCGGCGATTTCGTCGTCATCACGCGGGACGCTGACAGCTCCGTGAGCCCTGTTCATGACAGGATGCCGCTCGTCATCACGAGAGACATGATAGACGAGTGGGTGAGCGATACGGAAAAGACGGATGAATGCATAGCTGCCGCGTGCGGCGGCTTTTCAGGATCCCGCGGCGACGAGACAGGCCAGATAGATATGTTTTCAGAACTTTTGTGACAAGATAAGGAGAATAATGATCCCTGAAGAGACAGATATTTATACGGTAAATGAAAAATCAGGCGCCACGTTCCTTACTTTCAGGCGTTTCGACGAGGAGCCCGGCCTTAAGGCCATTTTCACGACAAGATGGGGCGGCGTCAGTACGGGCTGCTGCGAGAACTGGAATTTCGGCTTCAACGAGCGCGACAATGACGAGAACCGCGCGTATAACTACAGGAAACTCGCTGAAGTCATGGGGACCGATATCGATCACCTCGTCGTATCAGATCAGACGCATACGGTCAACATCGAGACGGTCGGTCCCGGGCACGCAGGATGGGGACTGCTCGGCATAGCTGATGACAGTGAAAAAAGAAGGTTCCACGACGTGGACGGCCTCATTACAGCGACACCGGGGCTTGCTCTCGTCACGCTCCACTCGGACTGCAACGCCCTGTATTTTTACGACCCCGAGAACCGCGTCATAGGGCTCGCGCATTCGGGCTGGCGCGGAACGCTGGGCAGGATCGCCGCGCGTATGACGGAAAAGATGCATAGTGACTTCGGCTCGGATCCGAGCATGCTCGTGTGCGGCATAGGCCCTTCCATATGCGGGGACTGCTTCGAGATAGACGAAGACGTGGCGCAGATGTTTTTTGACGACTGCGAAGCGTACAGGTCGATGGCGAAATCGAGGATGAAGGACGGCGTGAAAAAATATTATCTCGACCTTTGGGCTGTCAACAGGCACATCCTTGTCGAGGCGGGCGTAAAGCCTGAAAATATCGAGTGCATGGGGCTTTGTACGAAAGAAAACACAGATGTGTTTTTCTCACACCGCGGCCAGCATGGCAGGCGTGGTACGATGGCCGCCTCAATGATGCTCGAGCCCCTGTTTAACGCCTGAAATCGCTGAAAAACCGACAAATAGTTGTTTTTTTCCCGAGATGAATCTATAATGAAAATATATATAGGTAAATATCGAATGTTTTTCGGGAAAGGCATAAAAATGACAGAAGACGAGAAAAGAAAAGCCGGCATCGTGGTCATTGCCGCGGCTGCCGTTGTAGGAGCTGTTACATGCGCTGCAGCATGCTATGAGAAAAAATCCGAAGAGCGCCTGAGAGACCGTATAAAGAGACGCATAGATTCTGTGGACCTCAGAGAGTACGGCAGGGAAGAAAGAGAAAAAGTAGCTAAGGTAGTCAACAAGTACGCCGCGAAGCTCAAGGACGCGACAGACAAGTTTGACCTCTATGCTGTATGGGACGCTTTCGAAGAAGCCATGAGCGACATAAAGACAAGCGCTGTCGAGAAGGCTGAGGAAGCGAAGAGCAAGATAGCTAAGGAAAAATAAAAATAAAGCGTGACATTTCCGAAGTCTTATGCTTTTATGGCATTTTTTATAAATATTTGCCATTGAGGTTCAGTTATTGTATAATATTATGAACTTTTATTGGAGGCGTAGAAGTGCCGTTGGCCAGCTTAAACAATCTGAATAATCTGATCGGCGGTCCGCTGCTGTTCGGGCTGCTCGCCGCCGCGGTGCTGATCTATCTCCTGATCGTCGT
>JBJETC010000189.1:0-11636 GCA_051883115.1 Anaerovoracaceae bacterium | reverse complement strand
CCCGCGAGCACGCCGTCGGAAATCGTTATGGATCCCAGCGGACCTTCTTTTTCTATGCTCATGAAATGACCTCCTGACATGCATCCCTCAGCGGGACGTGATAATAAAAAAAAAAGCTGCCATATCGACGATTACACGTCAATATGACAGCAGCGATCGAAATTCACTTAAATGGCGCGATCGATTTTTCCTGATCTCATAGATCTGAGACACTGTGTGCAGACATTGGCTTTTCTGATCGTTCCGTGGTCATTGAGCTTTACTGTCTGGATATTCGCGTTCCATTTTCTTCTGCTGTGTCTGTTTGAATGGGAAACCTTGTTTCCTGATACCTGACCTTTTCCGCAGATCTCACACTTTCTTGACATATCGCCGCACCTCCATTCATATATTTACAGCGTCATGCCCACTGCGGAGCAGCGCCTGTATTTCTGTAACTAAAAAAGCGTATAAAAATCACGCAGGTGTAATTATACCATACCTGCCGGAAAAATTACAATACTTTTCTGAAAAAATTGCGGGACAGGATGTCCCTTCTCATCAGTCCGTGTACGAATCCTTGTCGCTGAAGTAATCAGACCTCAGGATCGACATGGTGTAAAGATCGTAATATCTGCCGTTCTTCTTGCCGGCATGCCTCAGGATGCCTTCGTCCTGGAAGCCGACCTTGTGCGCCAGGGCTTCGAAGTATTCGTTGTCCCTGAAGTGGTCCGTCGTGATCCTCTCCATGTGAAGGTTGAGGAAGCCGTACTCAAGAATGCTTATGACTGCTTCTTCAGCGTACCCTTTGCCGCGTTCCGAAGCGTCGCCTATATAAATGCTCTTGAGAGCCATCGTGTCCCTGTGATGATTTATCCTCGAGAGAACGATCCTGCCTATCTTTTTCTCATCAGGCTTGAGGAATATGGTGTAGAGCTCCTTTTCAGGGTCCTGCTTCGCGTTCACGAAATCAACGACGATATCCTCATATGTCCTGTCATCATCAAGGGAGAAGAACCTGCTTACTTCCGGGTCTGTCTCCCATCTGAAAAAGTCTTCGCAGTCATCAAACACTGAATCTCTCAGGATCAGGTTCTGAGATTCCATTTTCATTATCAATACCCCTGTTTCTTGTGTCAGTAAAATTCACATTCATAGTTTATGCATTTGTGTTAATATTATATAGTATTTATTCAGCAAATTAAAGTGAACTATAAGCAAACGGGAGATCTTTTATGAAACTCAGAAAAGTTACAGCTCTGCTGCTTGCGCTGGCTGTCGGTGTGACATCTGCCGCGCTGACCGGATGCCAGAGCAAAGACGACACTCAGGAGACAGAAGCTCTCCATTCGAAGATAGACAAGAAAATCGACGCTTACACGACAGATTTCGAGGACTCCATGACTTCCATGGACGTTCGTGATTACCTGAAGAACTGGGCCGAATCCAAGGACATATCATGCGCTACATATGACTCAGGCAACATCGTAATGACAGTCCCTGCATCAAAGTCATATAAAAAAGCGGATCCTGTAGTCATCATCTGCCCTTATGACAGCAAGCAGCTCAAATACTTCATGTCACCTATCATAATGACGCTTTACCTTATAAAGAACAACGAGTCGACAGGAAAACTCACGGCCGTGTTCACGCCTGAATCGGGCCACGACCTGACAGGCATAAGGAAGCTCGATAAAAAATACATCACGGACGACAGCAAGGTCATCTGCCTCAACGGCGCCGCGACAGGGAACTTCGCCCTCAACACCGGCGGCGGCGAATGCTATAAGTTCTCGACAAAGGCTTCGTATAAAAAACCTTCATATACAAAGGCATATACGATCTCTCTGAAGAACATGCCGGGAGGCCAGCTGAGCGACGATGTCTCAAAGAACTCCAATCCGGTACTCGTACTGGAAAACCTCCTCATTTCACTTCAGAGGAGGAACATCAACTTCGAAGTCGCTTCATTCAGGGGCGGGAACAGCAAGGCCCTCTGCCCTGAAGACGCAGAGGTCACTATCGTCGTGGACGCTAACGATGAAGAGACATTTACCGAACGCATGGACACTGTCATAGAGAATTTCAACGACAGCAAGTCTGAAGAGGAAAAAGACGAGACGTACTCATATAAGAAGGCAGCTATGCCTTCCAAAGTGCTGAAGGCATCTTCATCGAACAAGATGCTGAGCTTCCTCTACACAGTCCTCACCGGCCGCTACGAGAGCCAGAAGGATAAAGAAGAAGCCGCAAAGGAAAAGAAAGAGAATAAAGACACCGAAACAGAGGAAAAAGCATATACTGACGTCGCGAGCATCAGGACAGGCAGCAGGATCGTCATCTACTCAGCAGCTTACAGCAACAGCAAGAGACTGCTGAAAGAGATCAACAACGACGAAAGCACGCTCGCCTACCTCTCCGGGATAAACTTCAGCCGTGTTTACAGCATACCTGTCTGGAACGGCAATACGTCAAAGTCATTCTCCGACGCTATTAAAAAAGCTTATCAGGACTATTCCGGAAACGGCATGCAGTACGCTGACTCGATCACACCGACGAACGCGAACTACATAAGCAGACTCAACAGTAAATGCGATGTCATCTCCCTCACGGTGAGCGACAACATCATGAAAAACGCGACAGGCATGATGGTCACATATCTCAAGTCCCTGAAGGATGACGACAGCAGCGACAGCAGCAAATAAAAAATCGAACCGGAATATCATGAAAGCCGGACCCCGCGGGGTCCGGCTTTTTCATTGCCATATTTTCTTCTTATATTATCAGTATCTGCGGCTGCGGGAAGCCCGGCATGCCTCACGTACCATCACCTGCCATAAACTTTTCTGGCTGCCTCAGCGGAAGCTGAAGCGTCTTTTACATAGAAGTCTGCTCCGATCTTTTTCGCGTATTCCTCTGTAAGGACAGCTCCGCCCGCCATGATCCTGCAATCGGGGACTTCCTTCCTGAGGAGACGTATCGTTTCCTCCATGCCCGGGAGAGACGTCGTCATGAGAGCGGAGACTCCGACAAGCCGTGCGTGTGTCTTTTTCACCTCAGCCACGATCATCTCCGGATCGACGTCCTTTCCGAGATCATCGACCTTGAAGCCGTAATTCTCCATGATAACGCACGCTATGTTTTTCCCTATATCATGAATGTCGCCCTTTACGGTAGCCGTTACGACGACGTCAGCGCTTTCTCCGGCGCCGCCTGATGATGCGATGTTTTTCTGGATGACGGAGAATGCCGACTTCGCGGTGTTTGCGGCAAGGATGAGCTGAGGGATGAATATCTCTCCTCTGGCGAACCTGTCTCCCACATCGTCGAGCACAGGGATGAGCAATTTGTTCACCACATCGAGCGGCTCCATTTTTTCGAGCATGCTCTCTGCAAATTTCTCTGTGTCCCTGTCCATGCCGTTTTCTATAAGGTACTTAGCGCGCTCGAAGTCGCCGTTTCCAGCTTTTTTATTTTTTTCTCCTGCGGCGGTGCTGTCAGCCTGTTTTTCCCCTGCTGCTCCCGGCGCTGCTTTTTCTTTTCTCCTGTCGTCCGCGGCATAGTCTTTATACTTCGGGATGAACTCCCTCGCGCCTTCATCTATGCCCATTATGAGGTCATATGTGTCTATGGCCATCCTCATCTGCTCAGATCCCGGATCCATGATCGCGAGGTCAAGGCCCTGCGTGAGAGCCATTTCAAGGAAATAACTGTTTATCACAGGTCTTGCAGGAAGGCCGAATGAAATATTTGAAACGCCGAGGACCGTGTTGACGCCGAGCTCCTGCTTCACCATTTTTATTGCCCTGAGCGTCTCGCGGGCGTTTTTCTGATCGGCCGATACGGTGAGCGTGAGACAGTCTATGAATATGTCCTGCCTGTCTATCCCGTACGACTCAGCTCTTTTTACTATCTTTTCAGCTATTTCAAGGCGTTTTTCGGCTGTCTGAGGTATCCCGCCATCATCGAGAGCGAGACCTACGACAGCCGCGCCGTATTTCGCCGCCACAGGAAGGATCTTTTCGAGCGATCCCTCCTTGCCGCTTACGGAGTTCACGATCGTCCTGCCGCAGTGGAGCCTCAGCGCAGCGTCTATGACTTCGGGATCTTCGGAATCTATCTGGAGCGGGAGATCCACCCTGCCCTGCAGTGTCTTTACGATCCCGCGCATCGTGCTTTTCTCGTCTATACCCGGCACGCCCACATTGACGTCAAGCACGTCAGCGCCTTCTTCAGCCTCTTTGAGAGCGACAGAAAGGACGTGGGCCATGTCCCCCGTCTTGAGAGCTTCCTTCAGCTTTTTCTTGCCCGTAGGGTTCAGGCGCTCGCCGGCCACTCTCGGCCTGCTGAAATCTATGACTTTGTCAGCTGTGCATATTTTCCCGGCGCGTGATCCTGCCGGCTTTATATATTCGTACTTTTCAGCCGCCTGCCTGAGCTTCCTTATATATTCAGGATCTGTACCGCAGCAGCCTCCCAGGAATTTCACACCGTACTTAGTAAGCGCGGCAGTCTTTTCAGCGAAATCGCCGCTGTCTACAGGATACTCGCCCGTCTCCGGATCAGGCATCCCGGCGTTAGGTTTTGCTATCAGAGGTACATCAGCGACTTCAGCCATCCTCTCGAGTATGGCCCCGAAATCATCAGGCCCGAGGGAACAGTTGACGCCGACAGCCTCCGCGCCCAGACTTTCAAGTGTAAGAGCGCATGCCTCAGGTGCAGCGCCCGTGAACGTCCTCCCGCTCTTTTCGAAAGACATCGTGCAGATCACAGGAAGATCGGAATTTTCCTTTGCCGCTATGAGAGCCGCCCTCGCTTCATACAGATCCGTCATCGTCTCTATCACTATGAAATCAGCGTTTTTCCCGGCTCTTACGATCTCAGCGAAAGCATCGTACGCGTCCTCGAACGAAAGATCTCCGTTCGGCTCGAGCAGCCTCCCGAGAGGCCCTATATCGAGCGCCACACGCACTGTGCGTCCGGAAGCGTCCGCAGCTCCCCTTGCCGCTGCTACAGCCTTTCCAACTATCTCATCTACGGAATATCCTGTCCCGGCAAGCTTATACCTGTTCGCGCCGAATGTGCATGCGTAGACGGCATCAGCACCGGCATCAATGTAATCAGCGTGTATCGATCTCACGACGTCAGGATTCGTGATAACAGCTGCTTCAGGCACATCGCCCGCAGCGCGGCCCTTCTTCTGCAGCATCGTTCCGAAAGCTCCGTCGAGAAAAACGAAGCCGTCACCGAAAAGTTCATTTATTTTCATATCTCTTTCCTTATATATCTCTTCCCTTTATATATTTCCCTTTTTATATTTCTTCACTATCTATATAAACTATAAAAAAAACGCACCGCACTCATCATGGGTGCCGTGCGCATGACAGCCTGATCATGACCGGACCGCTGACCTCGCGTCAGCCCCTACAGGAGCGAGCTCACGCTCTCAGTGATCTTTCTGGCCACATATGCGTTATTCATCGTATAAAGATGGATGCCGTTGACACCGTGAGACAGGAGGTCGACGATCTGATCCACCGCGTATGCTATCCCTGCGTCGCGCATGGCTTCAGGATTGTCGCCGTATCTCTGCATCATTTTCGCGAATTTCGGAGGCAGGCTCGCTCCGCACATCGAGACCATCCTCGTGATCTGCTTCGCGCTCGTAACAGGCATGATGCCTGCTTCAACAGGTACATCTATCCCGGCGAGCTTCAGCCTCTCCTGGAAGTCGTAGAACATCCTGTTGTCGAAGAAAAGCTGCGACACGAGGTGATCAGCGCCAGCGTCGACTTTTTTCCTCAGATTGAGCGTATCTGAAACGAGATCCGGGCTGTCCTGATGGCCTTCAGGATAGCAGGCTCCGGAGATCCCGAAATCCATTTCCTTTGACTTTATGTATGCTATGAGGTCGCTGGCGTGCTCAAAGTCGTGTTTCCTCGTCACGTCAGGGATATCGTCGCCCCTCAGTGCGAGTATGTTCTCGATGCCGTTATCCTGCATCATCTCGAGCATGCCGTCTATATCGCCCTCGGTGGAATTCACGCATGTGACATGTGCCATAGACTCGATGCCGTACCTGTTCTTTATGTCGGCCGCGATCTCTATAGTCGCGTTATCAGCTATGACGCCGCTTGCGCCGTATGTCACGCTGATGAACGCCGGGTCGAGGTCCTTCATCTCGTCGAGCGTCTTGTAAAGCTTTTCCACAGGGTAATTCCTCGTCGGCGGAAAAATCTCAAACGAGAGCACCGACTTTTTCCCATTGAACATGTCCCTTATCTTCATCTATCTCTTTCCCCCTTATGCCGGCTGCCTGCGGGCTCACGCTCCTCCGACCGTCAATACAGCCGTTAATATCTCTTCAGCAGGCAGACATCTCTGTCGACATTCGTATTTATCCCGTCGACACGCCCCTTGTTCGTGTACTGCCACATCCTGAAATCGTATTTGTAATCAGTGGAGCTGTTGTATTCAGCGAGCCACGTGTAATATCCCGTCAGATATGACATGTCAAAATGATGGCCGAGCCACCGCCTGTTGCCGTAGACCATAGCCTTGTAGCCGTTCTGCTCTATGATGCTGCAGAACGCGTTCGCGATATCGGTCCGCTCCTCCGTTGTCATGTCGCCTGTGCTCTCCTCGAGGTCGAACGCGATCGGATATGTCACGTCGTAATCCTCGATAGCCTGAAGCACAAAGACCGCTTCGTCGACAGCCTCATCAGTTGTCTTTGCGAGCGAGTAAAAATATATGCCGGTATCGAGCCCGGCCTCGCGCGCGCCGATCAGGTTCTCCGTGAACCTTTTGTCCTGCTTGATGCTGCCCGTCGTTGAAGCCCTGTAGCCGCAGCGGATCATGGCGAACTTTATCCCGTCCTGACTGACGCTGCTCCAGTTTATTTTCCCCTGGTAAGCTGAAACGTCAATGCCCTGGACCGCCTTGTACTTCCGGCCGCTGTACGTCATGCGGCCGTCCCTGAGCTCGAACAGCGACCTGTTGTACGGGCACTTTACCTGCGTCTGGCTGTGCCCAAGCCCGTGATATGTCGTATTCAATCTGTTCGAGACAGCATATCTCACGGAGAAAACGACGATAAGCGAAACGACCGCGACCCCTATCACGGTCAGATGCTGCTTCTGCAGCGTTTTATCTCCGCCGCCCGTCACGTATTTCCTGACGTATCCGACGATACTGTCCCATACATCTCTGCCTTTTTTCTTCATTTATCTAACCACTGCCATTGATGCGCCGCACGCGCTTCAGATTTCTTCCTTATCCTTATCATCGACCGCTGCGTAAATTATCAGCCCGATCAGTGTAAGAGAAAGCAGAATCCTGATGACCCAGAATTTTTTACCCATGAGATCCTCCAGTCATTTCACATAAATCCCGCGAAAAAACGGAAAATGCGCCTAGCGGGATTCGAACCCGCTGCCTCCACATTCGGAGTGTGGCACTCTGTCCGGATGAGCTATAGGCGCACGATGCAAACCGCGATATTACTTACAATATTAACATTTCTGCCCTGCTCATTCAACACGAAACGGCCGCGGCATGCGATAGATGATTTTCGATGCGTCATGGTTCCCGGATCCCGAACGCAGTGCTATCACTTGCTTTTGGAAAACATTATAACACGCGTATGCATGATTCTTCTTATTGAAAATAACTAATCAAAGCTATATACTGTTTTTATAATGGCTAAATGAAAAGGAACAATATTCAATGATCAGAAACATCTTATCCGAATCATCAGGACGTATTACGGGAAAAAGCGGCAGAGTCAAGCCGGCGGTCATCGTCACGCTTGCTGTGATCGTCTGTTTCCTCGCGGTAGCCGGAGTGGCGGCCGGGAAATTCATCGTCAATGTCGACGAGTACCCTTCCGGCGTCAGGATCAACGGTGTTGACGTTTCCGGACTCACAGTAAAGCAGGCATACGAAAAGCTGTCTGATAAATGGAGCTCTAAAAAGATAGAAGTAAAGGACAAGACCGATAATTCAACTGTGACTGTAAAAAACACAGGCTTCACATACGACATAGAGAAAGACCTCGCGGCGATACTCCACCCCGGATATTTCAGGGCTATCGGCAGAAAAATGTCAAGCGGGAACAAGAACTACACCGTGGCGATGCTCCCGAAGAAAATAACGAGAAAATTCAAGGTCCAGCTGAAAAACCTGCCGTGCATGACAGATAAGACGAGGACGAAGACAAAAGCCGCCTACGTCGACATGAGCACGACAGACTTCAAGATAGTAAAGGAAGTCTACGGAACAAACATCGACAGAGATAAACTGTACAACGCGGTAGCTAAAGCCTATGCGCTCGGAAAGAGCTCCTACTCCTTCAGCGAGAAAGATTTTTACGAGCAGCCTTCTGTGAGATCAGACAGCAAAAAACTCGCAGAGGAAGTGGAGTACTGCAAGAAGTACATGACGACTAAGATAAAATATGTCGCTCCGCTCACATCGTACACCATCAAGCCGTCCGACCTTAACAAAATGGTTTCGTTCGACGACGAAGGCAATATCACAGTCGATGAAAAAGCCGTCCGTTCCTTTGTTAAAAACACTCTCGAACCGAACATCACGACTGCGTGGGGAACGAGGAAGCTCAGGACCGTCAGCGGATCATACACAGTGACAGGCGGGAATTACGGCTATCATGTCAATGTCAGAAAAGAGACGGCTGCTCTCATCGAAGACCTGAAAAAAGGCGAAGACGTCGAGCGCTGCCCTGAACTCACATGCTTCGTAAAAGACTTAGACTCTGATTCCAAGGACGACATCGGCGACACTTACGTCGATATCAGCATCAGCAGGCAGCACATGTGGGTAGTAAAGAACGGCAGGACAGTCGTTTCAACTCCTGTCGTTACAGGTAAGACATCAGACGGCCACGCTACGCCTTACGGCACCTATGTCGTCGCCTACAAACAGACGCACGCGACGCTCACCGGAAAGAACGCCGACGGCAGCGACTACGAATCAAAGGTCAACTACTGGATCCCGTTCAACGGAGGTATCGGCATCCACGACGCGAACTGGAGGAGCTCGTTCGGCGGATCCATCTATATATCAGGCGGAAGCCACGGCTGCGTCAACACCCCGCCTTCAGTCATGGGCAAAGTATTCGCGAACGTAACGCCTGGCGAGCCGGTCATCGTTCACTGACCGCCATTGGCCCGTGAGATCCCTTATATATAAAAATCAAGCCCCCGAAGCATCATTATATGCTCCGGGGGCTTTGTCATAAAAAAATCTTAACAGTCTGTTTGTTCTTCATTTTCCCATTACTTGTTGACATCTGTTCGTCAAGTGATATATTATTAGTTAGCACTCATTATCACAGAGTGCTAACACTCTTCAAAAAACGTATGACAGCATGATCCTCGGATCACGGAATATATCAAAGGGGGATTTTTTTATGGCAAAGAGACAGTTCAAGGCTGAGTCGAAAAAGCTGCTCGACATGATGATAAACTCCATATACACGCACAAGGAGATCTTCCTGCGTGAACTCATCAGTAACGCCAGCGACGCGCTCGACAAGATGTATTATGAAAAACTCCAGTCAGGTGACACAGGCGTAAAGCGCAGCGATTTCAAGATAAACATCACTGCCGACAAGGACAGCCGCACGCTCACTATAAGCGATAACGGAATAGGCATGACGAAGGAAGAACTCGAGGAGAACCTCGGGACCATCGCAAAGAGCGGCAGCCAGTCATTCAAGGACGAACTGAACAAGGCGGATTCCGGTGACTCAGCGGATTCAAAGAACAAGGCGATGACTGACATCATCGGCCAGTTCGGTGTCGGCTTCTATTCTTCATTCATGGTAGCTGACAAGGTCACCGTCGTTTCAAAAGCTTACGGTCAGGACGAAGCATACAAATGGACGTCAACAGGCGTTGACGGCTACACGGTATCACCTGCCGATAAAGACGGTGTCGGCACAGACGTCATCCTTCACCTCAAGGAGGATGCTGAAGGCGAGGATTACAGCGGATATCTCGAGGACTACAAGATAAAGGCCCTCGTCCAGAAATACTCCGACTACATCCACTACCCTATCCAGATGATGATGACAAAGACGAGAACTGTCGAGGACAAGGACGCTGAAGCTGCCGAAAGCGAGAACGGATCCGACTCCGATGAGAAAAAGGAACCTAAGACGAAAGTCGAGGAATATCAGGAGCTGGAGACGCTCAACACCATGGAGCCGATCTGGAAGCGCCAGAAGAGCAAGGTAAAGCCGGAAGACTACAACGCTTTTTACAAAGACAAGTACATGGATTACGAAGATCCTTGCCGTGTCATCAGGACGAGCGTCGAAGGCCTGTCGAGCTATACGGCCCTGCTCTTCATACCGAGCCACGTACCTTTTGACTACTACACGAAGGATTACGAAAAAGGTCTGCAGCTCTATTCATCGGGCGTGCTCATCGAGAACAAGTGCAAGGAACTCCTGCCTGATTACTTCAACTTCGTAAAAGGACTCGTAGACACCCAGGACCTTTCGCTCAACATCTCCCGTGAGACGCTGCAGCACAACAGGCAGGTCCTCAATATCGAGAAAAACCTCGAAAAGAAGATCAAGAAAGAGCTCAAGAAGTTCATGGAGGAGGACCGCGAAGGATATGAGAAGTTCTTCAGGAACTTCGGCCGCCAGATGAAGTTCGGCATCTATGACGATTACGGCGTTCACAAGGACGTGCTCGCTGACCTCATCATGTTCTACTCTTCAGCCGAGAAAAAACTCGTTACCCTTGACGAATACATTTCACGCATGAAGGACGATCAGAAGTGCATCTACTGCGCATCCGGCGAGACTGTCGACAAGATCGACATGCTCCCTCAGACGGCCGCAGCAAAGGCAAAGGGTTATGAAGTCCTCTATCTGACAGACAACATCGACGAGTTCGTTGTCAAGATGATGCATGACTACAAGGACAAGGAGTTCAAGTCAGTCATGGACGAAGACATGAACAGCGCGTCCGAGGATGATAAAAAGAAGCTCAAGGAGCAGGAGGAGGCAAACAAGGATCTGCTCGGGTTCGTAAAGGACACGCTCGGGAGCGAAGTCTCCGAGGTGCAGCTTTCTTCCAACCTCGCTTATGCTCCGTGTTCTCTCACATCAAAGGGCGAGATCTCGCTTGAGATGGAAAAGACACTGCGCGCTATGCCTAACGGCGGCGACATCCGTGCTCAGCGTGTATTCCAGCTGAATCCGGATCATGATGTCATGAAGAAACTCCAGGATGCTTACGCTGACGGCGATGAGGGCCGTGAAAAAGCGGCTGTTATCATCAGGCTGCTCTATGATCAGGCTGAGCTGATGTCCGGTCTCGAGATAAACGATCCTTCAAGGTTCAGCGACGACGTAAACAGCCTTATCCTCGGGAAAAAGGTATCTGCTGAAAAACCGGCCGGATCTCCTTCCGAAACGGCTGAGACCGAAAATACGGCCGACGGAGAGGCAGCTGAAGAGGCCCCTGACGAAAATCCGGCAGATACTTCAGAAGATGCTTCCGCGGATACGCCTGAAAGCGAGAACTAAATGCAATAAAGCATCTACTCTTTACTCTCAATTCCATTCCATAAACATAAAGCAAACGGAGACTGCGTATCGACATGCAGTCTCCGTT
>JBJETC010000188.1:0-2081 GCA_051883115.1 Anaerovoracaceae bacterium | reverse complement strand
ACGGCGGCCTGAGGAACATAGAAGACATGCTCGACTCGCGTTTTGTGGCATGCGAAAAAGGCTTTTACGTGAACCTTGAGAAAATAGAGAGCATGGACAGCGCGGACTTCTGTGTCCGTCTCGGGGGAGGCACGGGCTTTTATCTCGGGCGCGACAATTTCATAAGGCTGAGGCAGAGGTTCAACGCCTATCTCAGGGAACTGCTGCCGCCTTACAGGAGCAGTGATGGCGGCGCAGGAGGAAACAGCGCGGAAAATGTGGCCGAAGGAAATAAAAAGTACAACGATTATTGATTTTTAATATCTTTTACTATATAATTACTTTTGTTTACGCGCGTTGATATGAGGCGCGCCAGTTCACACGCGTGGTCTGCAGTCGATGGTGCTGCCGGGGAGCTTTTTTCCGGGCAGTTTCGAACGGTAAATTCCACGCGGAAGGTAAAACCACAGGAGGTTATATAATGTCAGTAGTAACAATGAAACAGCTGCTTGAAGCAGGCGTTCACTTTGGTCATCAGACAAGAAGATGGAACCCTAAGATGGCTCCTTACATCTTCACAGAGAGAAACGGTATCTATATCATCGATCTTCAGAAGACAGTAGGAATGATCGACAAGGCTTATGATTTCCTCAAGGATGTAGCTGCTACAGGAAAGCCTATCCTCTTCGTAGGAACGAAGAAGCAGGCTCAGAACGCCGTACAGGAAGAGGCAGCACGCTGCGGTGAGTATTATGTCAGCGAGAGATGGCTCGGCGGAATGCTCACGAACTATAAGACTATCAGCGAGAGGATCAAGCGTCTCAAGGCCATCGAGAAGATGGAGGAGAACGGAACATTTGACAAGCTCTCAAAGAAGGAAGTAACAAAGCTCAGAACAGAGCATGACAAGCTCGAGAAGAACCTCGGCGGTATCCGTGACATGGACGGAATGCCTGCTGCCATGTTCGTTGTAGACCCTAAGAAGGAGCACATCGCTGTCAAGGAAGCAAAGAGACTCGGTATCCCTGTAGTAGGAATCGTCGACACGAACTGCGATCCTGATGATGTTGATTACGTCATCCCTGCAAACGATGACGCTATCAGAGCCGTCAAGCTCATCACTTCAAAGATGGCTGACGCTGTCATCGAAGGACACCAGGGCGAGAGCATGGACGAAGGCGGAGAAGAGACAGCTGAAGAGGCTATGATGGCATCAGCTGACGATGATCAGCCGAAGAGCATGGAAGAAACAGCAGAAGACGCTGAGTAAACGGCGCTTCAGGTCTATTGTTTTATATATATTGGAGGAACAAACATGGCTGTTACAGCAAAACTGGTTAAGGAACTCAGAGAAAAAACAGGCGCAGGCATGATGGACTGCAAGAAAGCTCTCGAGGAGACAGACGGCGATATCGATAAGGCGATCGACGTCCTCCGTGAGAAAGGTCTTTCAAAAGCTACAAAGAAAGCAGACAGGATCGCTGCTGAAGGTCTCGTAAGAACTGCTTTCAACGACGACCACAGCGCCGGAGCTATCGTAGAAGTTAACTCAGAGACAGACTTCGTAGCTAAGAACCCTGAATTCGTAGAATTCGTAGAGACACTTGCGAAGCTCGCTCTTGAGGCTGAAAGCGAAGACATGGACGCTTTCATGGCTATGGAATATCCGGGAGAGGGAACTGTTAAGGACGCTCTCATCTCAAAGACTTCAAAGATCGGAGAAAAGCTCAGCATCAGAAGGATCAGGAAGATGAACACTCCTGGTACTGTTTACACTGGATACCTCCACAACGGCGGACTTATCGGCGTTATCGTAGGTATCAAGACAGACGCAACAGCTGACGAAGTCGCTGTTGCAGGAAAAGACGTAGCTATGCAGGTAGCTTCAATGAGCCCGAGATTCGTCAAGGAAGACGAGGCTGACCCTGAATGGCTGAAGAGCGAGGAAGAGATCGCACGCCAGACACTCAAGAACGAAGGAAAGCCTGGTCAGCTCATCGAGAAGATCATCCCTGGAAAGATGAAGGCAGAACTCAGAGAGGTCTGCCTCGTAGACCAGAAGTTCGTAAAGAACAGCGATCAGACAGTTGCTGAGTATGTCG
>JBJETC010000187.1:0-2081 GCA_051883115.1 Anaerovoracaceae bacterium | reverse complement strand
CCATGTCGATGTGCATTTGTTTTTATCTTTAGTTATATCATAATACTATAATACTCATAGTAAATATACTTTATACATTTTACAGGAAGTAATTTAATATAATCAATATAAATGATAACTATCCGTAAATGAAAGATCACAGGAGGTCGAAAATGTCTGAGAACAAAGAGAACAGATCATATCTCAAGATGTCAGACGCGGAGCTGTCGTCTGAGCTTGAGAAAATGAAACAGCAGTACAAAAGATATCAGAGGATGGGCCTTAACCTCGACATGTCGAGAGGAAAGCCGTGCAAGGAGCAGCTCGACATCTCGATGGGAATGATGGACGTCCTGAATTCCGAGTCGGATCTCTGCTGCGCTGACGGCACAGACTGCAGGAACTACGGCGTCATAGGCGGGATCGACGAGGCAAGGGAGCTCATGGGCGACATGATGGAAAACAACCCGGCGAACGTCCTGATTTACGGGAACTCTTCGCTGAGCATCATGTACGACACGATCTCGCGTTCCATGACTCACGGTGTCATGGGCAATACTCCGTGGAAAGACCTTAAAGAAGTCAAGTTCCTCTGCCCGGTACCGGGATATGACCGTCATTTCGGCATCACAGAGTACTTCGGCATCAAGATGATACCTGTTCCTATGTCACCGACAGGACCTGACATGGATATGATAGAGGATCTCGTTTCTTCAGATCCTGCGATAAAGGGCATCTGGTGTGTTCCAAAGTACTCGAACCCTCAGGGCTACACGTATTCAGACGAGACTGTCATGAGGTTCGCGAGACTCAAGCCTGCGGCTCTCGACTTCAGGATCTTCTGGGACAACGCTTACTGCATCCATCACCTTTACGAAGACAAACAGGATCACATCATAGAGATCCTCGCTGAATGCAAGCGCGCCGGAAATCCAGACCTCGTATATAAGTTCGCGTCGACATCCAAGGTAACGTTCCCGGGCAGCGGCATCTCCGCCATCGCTTCATCGCCTAACAACATGCAGGATATCCTTGATCAGCTGAGACACCAGACGATCGGATACGACAAGGTGAACCAGCTGAGACACGTACGTTTCTTCCATGACATCCACGGCATGATGGAACACATGATGAAGCACGCTGAGATCCTGAGACCTAAGTTCGAGTCTGTCGAGGAGATCTTTGACAAGGAGCTCTCAGGCAGAGACATAGGCTACTGGACAAATCCTATCGGCGGATACTTCATCTGCTTCAAGGGTCTTGAAGGAACAGCAAAGAAAATCGTAGACAGAGCTAAAAAAGCAGGCGTCACGCTCACTAAGGCCGGCGCTACATGGCCGTATGGGAACGACCCTAAGGACCAGTATGTCAGGATCGCTCCTACATTCCCGCCTCTTAACGATCTGAAGCAGGCGGCGCAGCTGTTCACGCTCTGCACGAGGATAGTAAGCGCCGAGAAGATCCTTGCCGACAGGGAAAAGGCGAAAAAGGAAGCTGTGAAAGTCAGCAAGTAATTACAGCTGCATGCTCAGAAAAACCGGGCAGGATATTTTACAGTAAGAAAATATATTCATGAAAGGATTGCCATATGCTCACATCTGTAACAGGAATAAACTGGGGCGATGAAGGAAAGGGAAGGATAGTCGATCTCCTGTGCGAAAAGGCTGATTACTGCGTCCGTTATCAAGGCGGGAACAACGCCGGTCACACAGTAGTGACTGATGACGGAGAGTTTGTGATGAACCTGCTTCCTTCAGGTATCCTTCACCCCGATACTGTCTGCGTGCTCGGCGGCGGAATGGTCGTAGATCCCGATCACCTTCGCCACGAGATATCCATGATGCAGTATATGAAAGTGGATATCAGTCCTGAGAATCTTAAAATATCCGACAAAGCGACGATCTGCATGCCTTTTCATGTAAGACAGGATGTGCTTGAAGAGGACAGGCTGTCGAAGTCCGGCTCTGAATACGGATCGACCCGGAAAGGCATTGCTTATTCATACGGGGATAAATATATGAAGAAAACTCTCAGGATGGGAGACCTTCTCATGATCGATACGTATGAATTCAGGCGCAGGCTCGAGGTGATAGTCGAGAGCA
>JBJETC010000186.1:0-2093 GCA_051883115.1 Anaerovoracaceae bacterium | reverse complement strand
CGTTATGTGTCATCGTGACACTTTTTACATCTGCTGACTGCATGGCGCGCATGACATCTTCAGCGCTCCCTTTGACTGTCGAGTCAGCGTAAGTTATCTGCACTGCTGCTGAGATCGCCATGATCAGGGCGATCACCGCGGCAGCTGTTTTTCTGATCTTGCTGCTGTGATCCATATGCCTTTTATCTCCTGTAAATCATCAAAATCTTCTGCTTTTGAAACGCCTGTCTGTTTACCTGCTGCTGCAGTTAGGTCCATTCACGAGTCATATTCTACAACATCGCACAGCAATTGTAAATCTTTTCCATTTATCGAAATATTTAATAAAATACCGGCTTCAGGCGCGGTGAAAAACGATCATATAAAAAAACCGTTCCCAACTTCATTCGAAGTATGGAAACGGTTGATTTCCCGTAAAACTTATTGATTAAACGAGCTCCAGGAATGCCATCTCAGCGGCATCTCCTCTGCGAGGTCCAAGCTTGAGGATCCTTGTGTATCCACCATGCTTTTCTGCGTATTTAGGAGCAATCTCATCAAAGAGCTTTGTTACAACAGCTTCATCGTATACGTAAGCGAGGACCTGTCTTCTTGCGTGAAGTCCGCCGCGCTTAGCGATCGTGATGAGCTTCTCAGCTTCTCTGCCAGCTTCCTTGGCTCTTGTGTCTGTTGTAGTGATCCTGCCCTCTCTGAACAGATCTGTCACGAGATTCCTCATCATGGCTTTTCTGTGGGCGGATTCCCTGCCAAGCTTTCTGTATCCAGGCATCACAGCCTCCTTTCCCAATGATCAAAGCAAACCGGATTTTCCGGTGTAATTTCTCTTTTTACTGCCGGGCAAAATGCCCCGGGATCAGTCTTCGCTCCTGAGGCTAAGACCGAGCTCTGCCAGCTTGTTCTTGACTTCGTCGAGGGACTTCTTACCGAGGTTCCTGACCTTCATCATGTCGTCTTCACTCTTCTGAGTGAGCTGGTCAACAGTATTGATTCCGGCACGTTTGAGGCAGTTGAAAGAACGGACTGAAAGCTCGAGTTCCTCGATAGTCATCTCGAGGGCCTTCTCCTTCTTTCCTTCTTCCTTCTCTACCATGATCTCCATGCCGTTTGCGGTATCGTCAAGAGATACAAACAGATTCAGATGCTCCTGCATGATCTTCGCGGCGATGGAAACACCTTCTTCAGGTGTGACCGATCCGTCTGTCCACAGTTCGAGTTCAAGGATATCTCCCTTACCTACCTTGTAAGGCAGGATGTTGAAGTTGACCTTGCGGACAGGAGTGAAGATCGAGTCTACAGGAATGACTGAAATAGGCGCAGCCTCGTTTTTGTTCTCGTCTGCGGTGATGTATCCGCGTCCGTTCGCAAAATGTATCTCCATGTAAACGTGAGCTGAATCATCGAGCGTCGCGATGTGGAGATCAGGGTTGCAGATCTTGAGGTCCGGGCCGCCGTCGATATCTCCGGCTGTGAGTTCCTTAGGGCCTGTAACGTCTACTACAGCGGTGAGTCCTTCCGGATCATCCGTGTAGAGTCTTGAAGCGATCTGCTTGAGGTTGAGGATGATTTCCGTAACATCTTCTCTTACTCCCGGGATAGTAGAAAACTCGTGGAGTATTCCGTCGATACGTACGGAGGTTACCGCAGAACCAGGAAGTGAGCTCAGGAGAACGCGTCTCATGGCGTTCCCGAGTGTAGTTCCGTATCCTCTCTGCAGCGGTTCTATAACGAACTTGCCGTATTTTCCGTCTTCTGAGATCTCTTTGTTTATCGTTGGTTTTTCGAATTCTAACACTTAAAAAACCTCCTCCTTCCCAAATGCGTGATAACTCAGTATCAACATTATTTGGAATACAACTCGACGATCAGACGTTCCTCTATAGGTGTGTCGATCTGGTCTCTTGTAGGAAGCGCGCTTACCGTGCCCTCAAGCTTGTCCTGATCAACAGTGAGCCATGATGGAACCGCTACCTGCATTTCCTTGATTTCCTTGAATTTAGGTGAGCTCTGGCTCTTTTCCCTTACTTTGATAACATCTCCCGGCTGTACTTCGTAGGAAGGAATATTGACTTTCTTGCCGTTTACAGTGAAGTGGC
>JBJETC010000185.1:0-11769 GCA_051883115.1 Anaerovoracaceae bacterium | reverse complement strand
ACGCGAAGAGCATCACCGCTGCAAAGAAGAGCGTGACTCTTGAAACCGGCAGGACCGTAAGAGTCAAGGCGACCCAGAAGAAGTACAAGAGCGGACGCAGGTTCCTCAGGACTTCACACTCGGCACTCTTCCGTTACAAGAGCACCGACAAGTCCGTCGCGACCGTGGACAGGACCGGAAAAGTAACGGCAAAGAAAGCCGGCACCTGCACGATCTACATCTACGCCCAGAACGGGCTTGAGACGGCTACAACAATAGTTGTAAAGTAGCCGGTCTGTCTAGCGATTGACAAGTGAGCATTAGCGAACGCAGTCAGAGCTAAGACAGCTCAGCCGCCAGACTCGCACGCAGCTCTGCTGAGCACCTATCCCTGCTCGCAAACATAGGATAGTTAAGGCGAGCAGAGGAAGGTGCCATGCAAGGGCTGCCCAAGAAGACAAGCTTTAGCGCAGTCTGATTGGGTGCAGCCTACTGCTGCGTCAATCAAGTCAATTGAGGCGAGTTACGGCGCAACCCAGCTACCACAGTCGTAGTGAAATAATTGCGTAATGCGAGCCACGACGCAGATGGGAGACCACTATTATAGTTAAACAATTCTCTTTCATAATTTTTTACAGCCGGCACCGGTGGGTCCCTCCGCCGCTGCTGGTTTTTTATGTGGATCTGCAGATGATTTTGACCTCAGGTAGAAAAAAGCCCCGATCACGATCCACGCTATCAGACAGATATACGATTCCTTCCCCAGCGAGCAGCCGAACACAGGGATAGGCACGAGAAGCAGGATCATGAAGAAAATCGCGAATATCGTTCCGAGGATCCCGGTCGTCATGATAAATCGGTCGCCCTTTTTCCTGGCGAAGACGAATGCGGCCGCGGAGGTGTATCCGTAGCCGATGGCAGCCCCGAGAGAAGACATGTCCACGATCCAGCCGAGGGCGGTCCTTCCGAAGAACGGCGCTATAAGCGATATGATCATGACAAAGAGTATGGCGTTAGCCGGTGTTTTGAACTTCGGATGCAGCACCCCGAACCACTTCGGGATCACTTTTTCCTTTGACATAGAATAGAGGAGGCGGCTCGACGACATGTAGAAGCCCATGATGCCCGACAGTATCGCGGCAAGGACAGCGAGACCGAGCAGCGTGAGCCCCGCCGTGCCGAGAAGTTCATAAGCGGCGTGGAATGTCGGCAGCGAGAGAAGGCCTTCAAGCTCCGGCAGGCTGCCTATATATTCAGGCCAGCTCGAGTACTGCGAAGGCAGCGTCATCGCCGTTATGGCATTAAGCACGACATAGATGAGCCCGCCGAAGACGATAGAGACGACCATGATGGCCTTTGTTTTTTTCGGGGGAAAAGCGAATTCCTCCGCGGCCTGCGGGATAGTGTCGAACCCGACAAATGCCCACGGAGCAACAGCTACGACAGACAGAATGCCGCCCCAGTTCGTTTTTCCGTCAGCGGTCTCCGCAAATCCGGGAGACAGATTCTCAAGCGACGCCTCAGGGCTTACGAGCGCCGCGATGAAGACTGCCGCAATGCTCGCTATGAGCACGAACACGAGCAGCGTCTGGAAGATACCCGTGAATTCGACGCCGCGGATGCTCATGACTCCGAGCAGGATCAGCGCGCCGAGCGCGAGCACGATCTCACCGAAATATATATCGTATCCCGCGACGACATAATGAAATCCCACCTGAAAGACATTGTGCATCAGGTTCCTTCCTATGAGCGCGAGAGCCGTGCCGTTGAGAGGAACGATCGTCATGTATGAGAGGCTGAGGAACCACGAGCAGATGAACGCGTGACCCTCGCCGAATGTTTTCTGGGTGTATGTGAATTCGCCGCCTGCGACAGGGAAAAGGTTTATCATGCTGTTATAGTTGAACGCTATGACTATCATGATAAGCGTTGCCGCGGCCATGGCTATTACGGTGCCGAGCGGCCCCGCGTCAGGGAGAAATGTCGTGCCGGGCATGACGAAAGCGCCCCATCCGATGATGCACCCAAGTGCGAGCGACCAGACATTGAGCGGGCCGAGCTTCCTTTCGAGCTTTACTTCATTATTTTTTCCACTCATATACGCCTCGCTTCCGGCTATTCAAAGTAAGGCCTCATGTACTCCTTCATGTACTGATGCTCAGTCATGCGCGGGAGCTGGAAAAGGATGACGCCGGGAGCCGTATTCACCTCGACGATCTCAGGGCCGTCCTCTGTGATCGCAATGTCCCAGCCGAGATAACCCTCGAATTTCCTTTCTTCATAGATCGTCATGATGAGATCGATGCACTCCTTGAAATACGGGATCTCGAACCCCTTGATCGTGACGCCTGTCCCCGGATGCACGGCAAATACGTTTCCCTTGTCATCACACGCATCGCTGCAGATCTTTCCTGTTTCCATATCGACAGCCGCGACCATGCCCCCGCCGGCAAGATTGTCTACGACGGAATTTACCCCGGCCATTTTCTGAGACGCGTACAGGATCTTTATATGGCTGTCTCCGAGTTCAGGCCTGTTCTCGTTTGATGATATCGTCGCGATGCGGAGCGTGTTGACGGCGGCAGGCGCAAGCTCCTGCATCCTGTGATGCTGGACTATGTATTCCTCGACAACGCCTCTGTCCATGGCGCTGACAGTGCGGTAAACATCCCTGACGTTTTTCGGCGTCACATCGAAGGACTGCGCGTCGTCGCCGTGGTGGCCCATCGTCGGCTTGTAGAAAATGCGCCTGCTGTCACGGAAAAGCTCTGCGAACTCGTCTTCGGTGACGTCCGTGTTCACGCACCAGGAGCGCTTCAGGTATTTCGAGAAGTACTCGTTGCATAACTCTTTGTGGAAAAGCGTATTTACAAAATGCTTGTCCGTGTCGTATCTTTTCCTTATTTTCTTTGAGTCTTTTATGACAAAGACCTGCTCCTGCACTTCCTCAGGCAGCTCGTAGAAGCGGAACAGAAAATACTCCTCCGCGAAGCAGCCGGTCCTCGACTTTGCTTCGAGAAACATTTCCCTGGCCTTGGAATTCGACCATCCGTTTTTCTCTGCGATCATGCAGATATAGTTCTCGCGGTTCGCGATGAACTTATCCCTGTTGATCCTGCGCATCATTGCCTGATCTTCGTGCATGCGCTCAATGAATCTGCCGGCTTCGTCCTCAGGCATTTTCCAGAGCTTGAAACGGACATAGTTGTAGTACGTGACGCCGGCGTTCTTCTTCGCGCTGATCATCGCGTCGCGGGCTTTTTCTCGCGTCCAGCCTGTCGCAGCAGCGACGGTGTCGATATATTCCTGCCTGACACGCGGTATTGTTTCCTTTTTACTGTTTTCACTGCCTGCAGTATGAAAAATTTTTCTGATGACTTTACTGAAATATGACATTCTCTGCTTCCCTGATGATTATCGGTGAACCGGCGTTCTCAGAGACCTGAACGCCTGAAAATACTTTGTAAATTATATATGCCGGGGGAAACATCGTTCATCAGGATCATGTTAAGTTTGTATTAAATGATCCGGGAAATGAAAAAAGCGCTCCCGGTGAGCCGGAAGCGCCTGATCGCACGATTTGTCATTTATTTTACTGTCACATTTACTTTCGCGTACTTGCCGCTCTGCGCGTAGACATAAACGCAGCACGCGCCTTTGGCTTTCGCTTTTATCACGCCTTTGCTGCTGACCGTCGCGATCTTCGTATTTGAAGATTCATACCTCAGACCGCGGTGGACTTTCACTTTCAGTTTACCGGACTGTTTAACGGGCTCAGCCTTCAGTTTGAAGGACGCGCCTTGCTTCAGTGATTTCTTCCCTCCGGTGACGTTCGTTACCTTTACGGATCTATAATTGCCGACCTTTCCGCCGGCTGTCGCGACGTGGATGGTCCTGGAGACAGCGATCTGTCTGCCGTCTTTGTCGAAGGCAGCGACAAAGTACTTGTAGTATGTCCCTTTCTTCAGCTTCTTTCCGTTGACTTTTGTGACTTTTTTCCCGGAAGCTGTCGTTGCGGAGAGTTTTTTATACTGGCTGCCGCACTTGTTAGCAAAGATGACATATTTCGCCGCGCCCTTCACTTTAGTCCATTTCAGGGTCGTGCTGGTATTGCCGATCTTGTCATACCGGAGTTTGAGCGGAGCGAATTTCGATCCGGCAGGATCCTGATCGCCTTTGGTCGTTTCGAGTTCATTTACAGAGTCCGCGATGTTCGTGGCAGGTGTCGGGGTCCATTTGGCGTAGAGTGTCATGTCCTCAGTTACAGGCGTGCTGAAGTCGTAAGCGCTGGTGCAGTCTTTATCCGTGTACCAGCCGTCGAATATATATCCGTCCTTGACCGGATCATCCGGCTTCTCAGCTGAGTCATTTATATCGACCGTCTGAGCAGAGATGGTACCGCCGCCGTTCGTGTCAAATTTAACGGTGCGTCCCGCGTGCCATTCCGCGTAATAATGCTGGGTGCCGATAATGTCGGGATCGACCTCGGCTGCTCGTTTGTATTCGGACTTATATTTAGGCGTATCTTTAGTGACAGTATACCAACCGTCAAATACATACCCTTCACGGGAAGGAACAGGCAGTGAGAGACTTTCACCTTTCTTACGCTCCAGTCTCTTTGCAGCTGTTTTTCCGTCATTGTAATGTAAATAAACATAGAAAGAACTTTTTTCGGTAAATTCCAGTTTGGCAGTATCTGAGGAGCATACGCAGTTATAACTGATTGCGGTCGAAACGCTTGGCGCATATCCCTTATAAGGTGTTCCTGTTTCATTATCAGAGCATGTACCGTCGAGCATCCATTCCTGATTTGTAACGTTGTACGTGTCAAAACCGCTCAGATCAAGACCTGTCAGAGCACTGCAGTCCGCGAACATACGCTTCATGACTGTCGTGTTGCTCGTGTCAAAATTGCTAAGATCCAGACTCGTTAGAGCACTGCAGCCGGAAAACATATATCCCATGCCCGTCACTCTGCTCGTATCGAAGCTGCTAAGGTCAAGACTCGTAAGACTGCTGCATCCATAGAACATAGACCACATCCCGATCACTTTCCTCGTGTCGAAGCTGCTGAGGTCCAGATCGGTAAGGCTGCTGCAGTACGCGAACATAGCACCCATGCTTGCTGCCTCACTCGTATCGAAGCCGCTCAGGTCCAGACTCGTAAGACTGCTGCATCCTGAAAACATAGATGTCATATTCCTTACTTTGCTCGTATCGAAGCTGCTCAGATCCAGACTCGTAAGATCGGTGCATCCTGAAAACATATATTCCATGTCCGTCACTTTGCTCGTATCGAAGCTGCTCAGGTCAAGGCTCGTAAGACTGCTGGAATCCGAGAACATGCGCAGCATATATGTCACGCTGCTCGTGTCCAGCTTTTCCAGACCCTCGATACTGGTAAGCTGTTTCATTCTGCTGAACCACGAATACGTCGATAATGGCCTGATCGTGTCCGTGAATTTCACAGAAGTGATCGTGGTGAAATATCCAGCGGCAAGCCACTGCGGTCCTACCGTTCTGTTATCCTTAGTGTCCAGTCCGTATTTTATCGTTTCGATGCCGGCGTAAACTCTGCCTGTGTAACTGTGCCCATCCGTAGCAGTGACCGATTTGATCGGATTTCCCTTCGCTGCGTAAGTGTTGTCAGGTATATCCTGCGTTGACCGTATGAACGTCAGCGTCTTGCCATCTTCAGAAACGACCGCGTAGGCATTCCCTGTAAGGCTGTCAGCATGCGCCTCACTGGCTGTGCCCGGCAGCAGGGGGATCATAGTCAGTATCAGCAGCACTGCCAGGATCAGCGCCGGGATCCGTTTGATCATTCTTACTCTCATCGGTTTTTCCTTTCTCCGCGAGGTGCTCATGACACGAAATACGTTCCTGAAAATTCAGGGCCTTTCGGACGTGCTCACGTTGATCTCGCATATAAAACTTATATCGAAATTATACCATAGCAATTTTGTGACGAATCAGATCCGCCTGCTTTTTCATGATCGGAAGTGATCTTCAAAACATATTTGGGCTGCCGCTATCTTGGATCATCAAACATCTTCATATACTCAGAAAATGGGATCGCTTCAGCATCCTCAGGCGCGGCGTCGAGCATACTTTTGCTGACAGGGTTTATCTGGTATTTGCTGTGTGTTTTTCCCTTCATGCTGAAATACGGTAAATGCCCGAATACGTATCCTGAATCGGAAAGGAGGACATAGTCGCTTCCGGTGATCGTATCGGGGTCTACAACGTAGAACCGGGCGTATTCTTCAGGAAGCGGAGGGAGGATACGCTTATTGAGCATGGCGGAAAGCTTTTCGCATTCCTCTGCCGTAGCAGTCCTTTTTCCGAGACGGTATTTGAGATGCAGAAGTTCGTCGTCATAGAAATCGCATATCATTTTATCGACAGGAAGTTTTTTGAGCGCGTCTCTTTTTTCCTCCGGCAATGGGAACGCGAGGAACCGGACTGATCTTTCTATCTCTGCGAGCCTCAGCCCGCTTGCGAGTTTTTCGAGGGAATTTCCGAATTTGTCCTTGAAGCAGATCATCAGGTCGAAGGCGTCTTCACCGGTCCGGGTGTAATAGATTGTCGTTCCGGATCCTTCTGAAGCCAGCTTTTCCCAGTTATTGAGCGCGTCTTCCCGGGTCTCTGTGAACTCCTTTGCCGCTGCTGAGACAGCTTCATAAGCGGGCTCATCGAGGTACAGGAGTTTCCTGCTCCTCCTGTCGCGATAAATGTAATGCCTGCCCGGGCTGAAAAAATACTCATGCTCGCCAAGGCGGTGTATCCTGCAGTTCACGACTAGTTCGCCGTTGTTCATCTGAAGGCATTCAGCCTTTTTTACAGTTCTCGCATGGCGTTCGCCATTTTCCGTGTAAACATTGTCGATATTTTTATCAGACACGATCTCGCCCCCTTTTGTTATCATCTTTCCTGCCATGATTATAACGCATCCGGGTGCCGAATTGTCAGTTCCGATGGGCCTTAAATGGTACATTAGACCCCCGGGCTGAAGGCATCTTCTGCCGCCTTTTCATAAGGGGTACTTTTCGCCCGGCATCATAAATTAACAGGAAGAGCGTGTTGTTATAATATTACTATTTCACAGGCACAACTATCATATTTTTAGTTTTTTCGAACAAAGTTATTGATTAGCAGGGTCCATATATGTATAATGTGGTCGTTTTTGTTACTTACAAAATAAGGAAATTATGACATTCGATTTATAGAAAAAAGAAAAGGAGAAAAAATGCGACAAGGTAATCACTTTAACAAGGTGAGAAGCAGGCTGCTTACGGCCGTTCTTTCCGTATTTATGGTGTTTTCCGTCTTCCAGCCCGCGATCACGTGGGCCGGGACTTCGGAAACAGATCCGAATGAGACTAATCCGACTGCGATGACCGGCGGCAGCAATGCAGGAGCTGCCGATAATAAGTCGGGAGAGGATAGGACCAGCGACCTGACAGGCCTTTACGTTTCAAAAATCAAAGATAATGAGCCGGAAGGATATGGAGATAGCGCTGAGGTCGCACATGGTGAATATGTCTTCATCAAGGGAACTTTCGAAGGCACACAGACCGTTGGAGATTATCGCAATACTTTCAAAAGCGGCGATACGATCACTGTTAACCTGAATACGGACGATAATGATAAATCATTCCTCGATGCGCTGACCGGAAGTGCTGACAAACCGCTGACGATTACGAAAGATGGCGAGAGCGTTCAGGTCGGAACGATGCATGTCACTGCGGCGGGTGCTGTGATTACCTTCAATGATGCCGTAGAGAAGTACAGCGATGTATCAGGGGATTTCTTCTTTGAGGTCCGCGCATTTAACAGGAATGATGCTCAGGGTGAGACGAAAGAAATAGCGACGGCTTCGGCAGGAGACAAGACCGTCTCGATCACGATCAACAGAAACAATCAGCGCCCGGGCGAGTTCCTGCAGAAGGGCGGTTCTCTTCGTAACAACGACGCGACGCTGATAGATTATGTCGTCCATCTCAACGCGCCGCTCAAGGCAGTAAACGGAGCCGTAACGTTTACGGATCAGCTTCCGGAGGGCCTGCACTTCGTAAGCACGGCAACAAATAATGGCTGGCTCAATTTCTATGAGCACACGGATGATACGCTTGATCCGGCTTCAACAAGTCCGGCGCTTCCTCACCAGAACTGCACTCTGGATGAGATCAAGGCAAATTACCCGGATTTTTCCTACACGGTAACAAACCACACTATTACGATCACATTTCCTGAAAAGCTGATCACCGGCAGGCAGATCTCCATAAACTATCACGCCCGTGTAGATGATGAGTATAAGGATACCTGGACAAAGTACACGAATACCGCGACTGCGAATTATACGCCGTCGGATACGGATCAGCCTGTCAGCACGACGAAACAGGCCACGGTTTACAGCGCCAGATCAGGTGCCAATATCGTCGGACAGCGCGGTGAACTCTACATCCACAAGTACGTGCAGAATTCCAACACACCGGTAGAGGGAATCGTTTTCTCGGTTTATAAAGAAGATGGCTCTATTTACAAGGGAAATCTGACAACAGATGAAAACGGAGAAATCAAGCTGACAGAGGTTCCGGATGGCAAATACATTGTAAAAGAGATCAGTGTTCCGGAGAGCAGCCCTGTAACGATGGATGTGAAAAACAGCACCGAGGGTAAAACAGTCACCTTCAGCAGTAACGATACCGCCGGACACGAGCTCGTATTTTACGATGATGTCAAGACGGTGGATGTCTCAGGAAAGAAAACCTGGGAGAACGACGATGATTTCAAGGACACATCCCGTCCTGGATCCATAACCGTAGATCTGTACAGAACGATCGATGGCACAAAGGAAGAAACCGCATACAGATCGATGACGGTTACGGCAGCAATGAACTGGGATTATTCCTTTAAGAATCTGCCGCAGTACACAACAGACCTGAAAGAGATCAAATACTCCGTACAGGAAAGGGACGTTCCTAAAGGATACGCTTCCACTGTTGACGGGAACGGTATAACGAATACTATCCAGACAGAAGATGATCAGGATACCGCCGCTTCCCTGAAGATTAAAAAGGTAAAAGCAGGAACTGATACAGCTCTGTCCGGCGATGAATTCACACTGAGCACTGACGATAAACAGACGGTGACGACGGACGATAACGGCGAGGCTTCATTTAACATCACAAAGCCCGGTACTTATACATTATCCGAGACTAAGGCTCCGGCAGGATACCAGAAAGCGGGTGATGTTAAGGTAAATGTCGAGCGCGGAAAAAATTACACAGTCAAATACGACGAAACAAATAAGAAATACTATAAGCAGTACGACCTTATCGTAAAGATCGGAGACAAGGAGTATAAATCAGATCAGGCATATACGATCGCGGACCAGCCTGAAACGAAAGCGCCTGAGACGAAGTCGAATGGTACAGCAGCAATCAAAGCGAAGAAGGTACTTGAAGGCCGTGATCTGAAAGAGGGCGAGTTCAGCTTCACGATCAGTGCTGATGAGGGCACGCCAATGCCTGCGGAAACTAAGGTTTCAAACAGGGCCGACGGAACAGTAGATTTCGGCACGGTCACATATGACAAGGCAGGCGTTTACACTTATACGATCAAAGAGGTCAAGGGAGATCTCAGAGGCGTGACATATGATGACAGCGCCAGGACTGTCAAAGTCACCGTTAAAGAAGAAGCGGACGGTAACCTCGCTGCAGAGGTAGAAGGCGCCGCCGATGCTGTGTTTACAAACAGGTATGTCGACCCGGACACAGGGGACACGGCTGGCAGCGGGAAAAATGATGATCCTTCGCACGTTAAAGATGGCGAGCCTGATAAAGGCACGACAAGCAAGCCTGCAAAAACAAACAACATCAAGCACGGTAAAGTAAATAAAAATACACATACACCGGGAAAGACCGTTAAGCATACGAAGGCAAAGACAAACACACCGGGATCTATAGTAAAGACAGGCGATGATCCGCAGCTGATCGGATTTATCGCACTCATGGCCGGAGCAGCATGCGCGGCAGCCGCTCTCGCCATACTTAAAAAGCGCAGATTTTCCAAGTAACAGATCACATCTGTAATATCAGAACACCGTTAGCAGTAAGCTGCTAACGGTGTTTTTTGGTATCCAAAATTTTTTGGATATCTCCAATGGAAAAGCTTCAGGCAGGTATTTCCGCATCAGTTTGCGGTCCTGCTGTCCTTTCCGCTGGCAAGTCCATGCACATAGAGGATCTTTTTTATTATCTATTGCAGACCATCCTTTCTTTTAAGCGCGCGAGACAAAGTTCACGCAGGTTAGCGAGCGCCGCCGTGACTTCGCTTTTTTCCATCTCGTCATCTTCGATGTCATCCGAAAGATTTCCGAGATACCCGCAGATAAAACCGAGGAACGGACGGTCAGGGATCGGCGCTTCCTCCGGGATCTCGAGATCCAGCTCTTCCGCGATATGACCGAGGAATGAGGCCGCGAACCGGTCCGCGCCGCTGCAGTACCAGCTGACATCGACGCACAGGCATTGCTGATCGTTCACATCCCTGAGTGTGAAGCAGGCGAGAAATCTGCCGCCCTTCGAATCGGCCATCATATATGAAATATCGAAAAGTCCTTCATCCTCGCCGTGTCCTTCGGAGTTTTCATTACAGTAAATTTTTTTCAATGTCAGGCCGTAAGGATATGCCTCGGCCGCTGCCACGTGGGCGTTTATGATCGCCAGGTAAAAATCACCAACTTTTACAGGCTTCATGATATCTTCCTTTCTCCTTCCATATTTCAACTGCACCAGAATGATAGCACAAGAAAAATCATGTAATTTCAGAAAAACGATATTTATTTCGCGGTGTCCCATTTTCGGTCCATCCGATGCGTTTTTTCCTGTGAAAAAAGCATGCCCTGCATGTTCTGAACAAAATGCAATAAAATCATTGTGCGCGAAAAAGATTATGGTATGCTCAGAATAGAATCGTGAAAGGAGCAATTATTATGATCAAAAAAGGAGTTTATTTTGCGAAGTTCAGGAAACTCGCTGCGGCCGCGCTCATCATCGCTGCGGCTTCGCTAGTCCTGACAGGATGCGGGGAAACCGGCTCCGCGGAGAAGAGCGGCACAGAATCATCGTCGAGATCCTCATCGGAGTCTTCGTCGTCTTCAGCTTCCGCGAGCGAGTCCGCGAATGTTTTTCAGACGGGATACGGGAAGTTCGAGCTCCCGGATGGATGGGTGAAAAACGATGAGCATTCAACGGATGAGAAGCCATTTTTCGTCTCAGAAGACTACGACGGCAGCGGCGTGCCGGACAATATCTCCGTGGAATACGGAACGAATCACTACAAGAAAGAGCAGGCGTCGACCTTCGGGAGGGCGATCCTGCGCCAGCTGAGCTCGCAGGTGGGAGGACAGCTTGACGGAAACATAACATCGTCAGGATCGACGACCAAAGCGGGTGATCCCGTGCTGAAATTCAATATACCTTTGAGCGACCGGGTCTGCAGGCAGTACTACATCGTCGGCGACAGCTGCTATGTCATGGTCTACGAAACGAATTTTGACGATTCTGCTTCGTGCCGCAAAGCGGCAAGGAAGATCGTGAACACGTTCGAGTGGAAGCAGAGCTGACGCGCCGGTCCGGGTCAGGCCGGATAACATGTCAGGCCGGGTAAAAAACTGAAAATGTCAGGGTAAGATCTGAAAATCCCCTGATGCTGCGCGTTAAGAGAGCAGCGGCCATGATCAAAGCCGCGGCTCTCTTTTTTTATTGTCTGTCTGCGGTTTCC
>JBJETC010000184.1:0-2108 GCA_051883115.1 Anaerovoracaceae bacterium | reverse complement strand
CTTGTAGCATCCGTCGCCGAGTTTTTCGCCCATTTCCTTGACGGCCTTCTTCTGAGCCGCATTGAGCTTTGTAGGTATCTCGACGTTCACCTTGACATAGAGGTCTCCCATGCGTCCGGTGCTCAGGTTGTTCATGCCCTTTCCCTTGAGACGGAAAACAGTTCCCGGCTGCGTCCCCGCAGGTACATGATACTCGACTTTACCGTCGAGCGTCGGCACTGTGAGATCCGCTCCGAGGGCCGCCTGTGTGAATGTCACAGGGATGTCCACGTAGAGGTTCGCCCCGTTTCTCTTGAAGAAATCATGAGCCTGTACGTTTACTACGACGAGCAGGTCTCCCGAAGGTCCGCCGTTTTCTCCCGGCTCGCCCTGGCCCCTGATAGGGATGATGTTGCCGTTATCAACTCCCGCCGGGATGTTGACTTCGACCTTTATATGCTTCTTCACGCGGCCGGATTCCCTGCACGTATGGCACGGCTTGTCTATGATCGTTCCTGTTCCGCCGCACTCAGGGCATACATCTACAGATGTGAACCTGCCGAATGCCGTCGTCCTGACGTTCTGGATCTCTCCTGTGCCTCCGCACCTGGAGCACGTATGCTTGCCTGAACCAGGCTCCGCGCCCGATCCGCCGCATGTATCACACTTGACGTACTTGTTCAGATCTATCGTCTTCTTTACGCCAAAAGCCGCTTCCTTGAACGAGATCGTGACTTCAGCCCTGAGATCGCGTCCCTTTGCCGGGGCGTTCCTGCGCTGAGCTCTCGTTCCTCCGCCGAAGCCTCCTCCGAACATGTCTCCGAACATGTCGAATATATCGTCAAAGCCTCCGCCGCCCTGGCTGAATCCTCCGAAACCGCCGTAGCTTCCTGCGCCGCCTCCCGCAGCGTTAGGATCTACTCCCGCGAAACCGAACATGTCGTATTTCTTCTTTTTTTCAGGATCGGAAAGCACGCTGTAAGCTTCGTTCACTTCCTTGAACTTCTCTTCAGCGCTCTTATCTCCGGGGTTTCTGTCAGGATGGTATTTCAGAGCCTTTTTGCGGAAGGCTTTTTTTATCTCATCCTCGCTCGCCCCCTTCTGCAAGCCGAGGACCTCGTAATAATCTCTTTTTTCAGCCATATATTACCACCTTCTGCCCGGGCCTGCGCCCATTTTCCTGCAATCTGAGAAGACATCGGAGCAGCTTACGCCGCCCCGATGTGCTTCCTCATAACTGTGTCTCCTCTCGGAAAAACTCAGTTTATTTATCATCATCTACTACCTTGTAGTCAGCGTCTACGACGTTGTCGTCATTCCCGCCATTGCTGCTCTGGTCCTGCGAGCTCTGAGCTCCGCCTGCAGCTCCTGCGCCTGCTCCCATGTCAGGTCCCATGTCAGGTCCGCCCTGAGCTCCTGCGTTTGCTCCTGCCTGCTGATAGAGCTTTGTGGAAACTTCGCTGAATACGTCTGTGAGTTTCTGTGTCTTCTCCTTGATCTCCTCAGGGTTGTTAGCTTCAAGAGCGTGCTTCAGTTCGTCCTTGGCGTCCTCGACCTTCTTCTTGTCGTCGTCGGAGATCTTGCCCTCGAGGTCCTTCAGAGATTTCTCTGTCTGGTAAACGAGAGCTTCGCCCTGGTTGCGCGCTTCGACTTCTTCCTTGCGCTTCTTGTCCTGAGCCTCGTACTCCTGAGCTTCCTTTACCTTCTGGTTGATCTCCTCCTCGCTGAGCTTGTTGGAAGATGAGATCGTGATCTTCTGTTCCTTGCCTGTTCCGAGGTCCTTGGCGCTTACGTTTACGATACCGTTCGCGTCGATATCGAATGTTACCTCGATCTGAGGGATTCCGCGCGGTGCCGGAGCGATACCTGTGAGCTGGAACCTGCCGAGCGTGATGTTGTCAGCAGCCATCTCTCTTTCACCCTGCATTACGTGGATATCTACTGTAGTCTGGTTATCTGCGGCAGTTGAGAAGATCTGGCTCTTCTTTGTAGGGATAGTCGTGTTCCTCTCGATGAGCTTCGTAGCGACTCCGCCGAGTGTCTCGATGGAGAGCGAAAGCGGTGTTACATCGAGGAGCAGTACGTCGTTTACTTCTCCTGTAAGTACGCCTGCCTGGATGGAAGCTCCG
>JBJETC010000183.1:0-2114 GCA_051883115.1 Anaerovoracaceae bacterium | reverse complement strand
ATCATGGTCACATACGGCTCATATATGAGGAAAGAAGATAACATGGAAGGCTCCATCGTCCAGATCGAGATATTCGACTCGCTCGTAGCATTCATTGCAGGACTCATGATCGTCCCTGCAGTCTATGTGTTCTCAGGCGGAGATGAATCAGCCATGAACCAGGGCGCAGGCCTCATGTTCATCACGCTCCCTAAGGTATTCGCTTCATTCGCAGGAGGCAGGATTATAGGACTCGCGTTCTTCCTTCTCGTATTCTTCGCAGCTGTTACGAGCTCGATCTCACTGCTCGAGGCCATCGTTTCTAACGTCATGGACCTTACAAAATGGAAGCGTAAAAATACTACTGTCATCATGACGATATACTGCGCGATCGTCGGCATCCCATGCTCGCTCGGCTTCGGCCCTTGGAGCTCAGTGAAGATCTTAGGATATGACATCCTGGACTTCCTTGACTTCATCAGCAACAACATCATGATGCCTGTACTCGCGTTCCTGACATGCATATTCGTAGGATACGTCCTCAAGCCTAAGACGATCATCGAAGAGGCTGAGATCGGCGATCACACGTTCCACGGGAAGAAGTACTTCACTTTCATGATAAAGTACATCGCTCCTATAGGTATCATCATAATCCTCGCTACCGACATACTCTCATCACTCGGAATACTGAGTATATAGCAGGATCTGTAAGAGAAAAAACATATCCGCATGGCATCGCGCCATGCGGATTTTTCATAGCAAAGCAAAAGACCATCACGGCGTCAGATCCGGGATGGTCTTTCTTTGATTCTTTTCTCAATACGTTCTTATATTCGCTGACGGACCGGTGAGCATGCTCACCGGACAGCCCGCTGATCAGCCATATAACGGCCCTTTATTTTATCTCTTCAGCGAACTTCTTACCGTATTCCTCTATCTCTTTTTCCGCCTCTTCGTCAGGCACCCACATCGTCTTGATGCCGTCATCTACGACTTCGAATCCCGCATCCTTGAGTTCAGCGCTTATCTTGGCCGGTGCATCGCCGCTCCATCCGTAGCTTCCGAACGCAGCAGCCTTCTTTTTCTTGAACTTGAGGCCTTTCATCATCTCGAGGAGACCTGCGATGGCGTATGAATATCCGTAGTTGATCGTAGGCGATCCGACAAGGACTGCCTTTGAACGGAATATTTCAGTCAGTATATCGTTTTTATCATCCTTGCTCGCGTTGTAGAGCTTTACTGTCGTAGACGGGCTTACAGCGAGGATGCCTCTTGCTATGGCCTGCGCCATCTTTCTCGTAGACTGCCACATAGTGTCGTAGACGATCGTGACCTGATCCTCCTGATAAGCGTCTGCCCACTTGAGATATGTCTCAATGATCTTCTCCGGATCTTTTCTCCAGATCACACCGTGGCTCGGGCAGATCATCTTTATAGGGAGACCCATGCCCTGGATCTCCTTTATCTTTCTCGTCACCATCGGCGAGTAGAGATTCAGGATGTTCGTGTAGTACTTCATGCACTCGTACATCATCTCGTTCTCGTCGACCTCGTCATTGAAGAGCGACTCGGAAGCGAAGTGCTGGCCGAATCCGTCGTTCGAGAGAAGAACTTCGTCGCCCGATACATATGTGAACATCGTGTCAGGCCAGTGCATCATAGGAGCCTCGATGAACGTGAGCGTGATGTCGCCGAGGTCGAGCGTGTCCCCTGTCTTGACGTTCACGAAATCCCAGTCCTGATGATGGTGTCCCCTGATGATCTTCTCACCTTTTGCAGTGCAGTAGATCGGTGTGTCCGGGATCTCTCTCATGAGCTCAGGCAGAGAGCCGCTGTGGTCGATCTCGTTGTGGTTCATTACTACAGCGTCGATCTCGCTGAGGTCGATCTCTTTTTTCAGCTGACATACGAATTCCTTGTCGTAAGGGAGCCAGACCGTGTCAACGAGGACAGTCTTCTCGCTTCCGCGGATGAGATATGAGTTGTACGACGATCCCTTGAATGTAGAAAGCTCGTCGCCGTGGAAATGTGTGAGTTCCCAGTCGATCTTGCCGACCCATGTTATATGATCAGATACTTTTTTCCCCATGATTTTCCCCCTGAAAAAAATCTTTATTCCAAGTGAAATTATTAAT
>JBJETC010000182.1:0-2120 GCA_051883115.1 Anaerovoracaceae bacterium | reverse complement strand
AACTTTGTTATCTCTGTCCTGAATATGAGACCGAGTGCAACAGCAAGTCCTATGAGTATGGCAACCTGCACGAGTTCCATACCTCTCTTTGATCTGAGTATCTTCATGTCCTGCCTCCTTACCCCTGAACGAACGCAGGAGCTGACGTTATCAATATCAGCATCAGGAGAAGCAGCGCCAGCGGTATCACGAGCCTTGTCTCGGCGAGCTTCCCGTCTGTTCCGGCTTTGTTCTTCCGCTCCTGCCATAGAAGAACACTTTCGGAATCGAGTTTTGAGCATATATCAACGCCGCGGTACTGACAGTCAGCAGCCGTGGACGCGAGCCGGCTGAATTCGCGGATCCCTATACGCACAGCTTCCTCATTTATTTCGTACGCGATGCTTTTGTTCTCATTCATAGCGAGGTCGGTGATCCTGATTATCTCGTTCTCGAAATAGCCCCTTTTCTTTCTCCTGCTGTAGCCATCAGCTATAGTCGTGAAAGCGTCGCTGAATATCATCCCGGATTCGAGCAGGAGAAGCAGCTGATCGTTGAAAGACGGCAGCATCCTGATAACCGAGCTTTCATGAGAAGCCCTTAGATCCCTGATCTTCTTCCTTTCGCTGTAATAGTAAGCGAGTATAAGCGTAAGAGGCATTACAGCGAACGCGATCCAGCTCCTGTCTCCGGCTGCGGACCATGTGAACCTTACACCGTCGCTGTTTTTTTCCGGCAGATCGATTTTCCTTCCGTCCTCATCTTCAATGTCTGAAACAGCTCCGTCTATGGCATTCTCGAGATCGACGGAGTTCCTGTCATCAGAAGCCGTATCTTTCTTACCTTCCTTATCATTCAGGATGATGTTTCTCTCGGATTCTTCTGATTTCTTCCCTTTATCAGCGCGTATGCCGAGCCTGAACGGTGTTTCCCTGTCTTCCAGTATCACAGATCTTACAGATCCGTCTTTCCCCTTGATGTACCTGACACCGCTCCTTGTTTTTATTAGATACACTGACGCGAGAAGCGCTGACGCGGCGACTATCAGGATCACGGTCTTCCTGTGTTTACTGTCTTTCATGAAATCAGCGGCCATGCCTTTGATATCACTGATGCTCAAATCTCGACCTCCGTTATCTTCCTTATCATCAGGTACGCTGCGATCATCCCCGCGAGAGCCGCGGTCATTATGATCCTGCCTGTAAGAGTCGTATAGAGCGGCTCGATGTATGAGCGGCTCCCCGCTCTCAGCATCGCCAGTATGATGACAGGTACGCATGTTATGATGACGCCTTCCATTTTCTTCTGGTAAAGCGCGGCTTTTATATCATTTTCTATGCATATTTTTTCTGTTATCATGCCGGCGGTCTTCGTCATTATCGAGATCATGTCTCCGCCGTGATCCCGGCAGGATCTGTAGATCTGCACGAATTCATCTATGTCTTCTTCTTCAGAGCGTACGGCGAGGTCCTCGAGCGCTTCTATATCGCTCATATGCCCGGCCCTCAGCTGCACAGCCATATTGCTGACTTCAGCTGTCATAATGTTTTTATCGCCGTATATCCTCGACAGTTCGCCTTCCGCTTCATATACAGCATCCGTCATCGACCTGCTTGCTGTGAATGACGAAGAAAGGCTGTTCAGGAAATCCCTGAAAGAACTTATGAGTTCTTTTCTTCTCTTTTCTATTTTCCGGTCTTTATAGATCCTTACAGCAGGTTTATAGAGAAAGACCGCGCAGACTGCGGGGAGCGCGCTGTCATAGAAAAGCACGCCGGCAGCTAAAGCGGCTGCAGCCGTAATGACCGCGACTTTCACCTTTTCGGAAGCTGTGAGATCGTATGTGCTGTAATCTTCAGGGATATTCATAGATCTCCCCCGTTCATCTTCATCTTTTCAGTGCTTCTCAGTCTGTTCCCTGTAGGTTCGAGTTTCATGGAACTCTCATCAAGCGAATAGATCCTGTTGAGCTTATATCCTCCGTTCTCATAGCCGCAGAGCTCATCTATCTCTGTGACTCTCCTCGCGCCTGTATCGAGACGGCTCAGGTGGACCATGATATCTATACCTTCCGTGATCTGTGATCTTACGGCGTCGATCGGGATATCCGCGGACATGATATACATGGCTTCGAGCCTTCT
>JBJETC010000181.1:0-2122 GCA_051883115.1 Anaerovoracaceae bacterium | reverse complement strand
CGTTGATTTGACGGCTTTTTCCTTTGCCGCCGAAGCTGATTTGGCCTTCGCGCCCTGTGTTTTTTTCTTTTCATTAAAGTCTGTGAGGAGCCATACGAAATATCTCGCCGGTACGCCGACTCCTCTTGCGGCTCTTTTTTCTCCCGTCATGAGGTCTGTATATTCTTCCGACTCGTTTATCCATGCCGTCTCGTCTTCGCTCCCGAAATTGAAAAGCGCGATGAGTTTTTCGCCTTTATAATATCTTCCTATTCCGAGGATATGGTCGTTATACGGCTCGAGGCACCAAACGTCCGCCTTTGACTCAAACGCAGGGTGCTCGGCGCGGATCTTCTCCATCTTCCGCAGTGTCTGGAAGATGATCCCCGGCCTCGTGGAAGCGTCATGTCTCTCTTCAGCCTCATCCCACGGGAATTTTCCCCTGTGGAGATATCTCGAATCATCACGCTTGAGCGGATCGTCGTGATACGTGTAGTCGTTTTTCTGACCGATCTCATCGCCGCTGTAGATAACAGGGATGCCGCTCTGTGTGAAGAGAAAAGCGTGCAGCATTATGTCGAGCGTCTCAGCGCGGTCGAGCTTCCAGTTGTTGCCCTCGTATTCGGCAGCTTCTATGCCGCAGAGCGATGCCGTCGTCCCGCAGAGTCTGGCGTCGCCATGGACAGGGTCGTCGTTATATAGTTCTCCTCTCGCGTCGCTTCCTTCCCACTGGCCTCTGAGATAGCTGTTGAGGAAGTTCTTATGCGCCGTCTGGTCTGTGCCGAACTGAGCCAGATAATCATAATCAAGCCCCCAGCCTATGTCGTCGTGGCATCTCAGATAGTCGAGGAACAGGAAATCCTTCGGGAGCGAGTTCATTATGTCGAGCTGATGGCGCATGAGCCTTACATCCTTAGTGGCTACCGTGTGCCATGTCGTTGCCATGATAGGCGCGTTATATACCATGTGGCATTCAGGCTTTTCGACAGTGCCGAAATACGGAGATACTTCTTCCGGCTTCATTACTATCTCTCCGAGAAGCAGCGTCCCAGGGCAGACCACCTCCACTGCCATCCTCATCAGACGGACGAGCGTGTGGACTCTCGGAAGGTTCCTGCATGTCGTCCCGAGCTGTTTCCATATATACGGGACTGCGTCTATCCTTATGATGTCTACGCCGTGATTGCAGAGATTCAGCATGTTTGCCGTCATGTCATTGAAAACTGTCGGGTTCGCGTAATTCAGGTCCCACTGATAAGGGTGGAACGTCGTCATTACGACCTTGTTCGCCTCAGGACACCATGTGAAGTTGCCCGGCGCTGTCTCAGGGAAAACCTCCGGTACTGTCTGTTCGAACTGATCCGGTATCGTCCAGTCGTCAAAGAAAAAGTACCTGTCCTGAGCTTCCTTGTCTCCTGCTTTTGCAGCTCTGGCCCACTCATGTTCATCGCTCGTGTGATTCATCACGAAATCGAGGCAGAGACTGATGCCGTGATCGTGGCACGCGTCAGCCAGGTCCGACAGGTCGTCCATCGTCCCGAGCTCCGGCTGGACACTCCTGAAATCGCTCACGGAATATCCGCCGTCGCTTTTACCGACAGGAGATTTCAGGATAGGCATCAAATGAAGATAATTGACGCCGCTCTCTATTATGTAGTCAAGGTGCTCCCTGACGCCCTTCAGTGTACCGCCGAAATTCTCCGTGTACATCATCATGCCGATGATGTCATTGCTCTTATACCAGTCGTCTACAGCAGTCTTGGCATCGTCCCATTCCTTCAGGACCGGTCTCCTTTCGGAATAGTACTTGTAAAGCATATTGCAGAAATACTCGAACGCATGCTGATCGTTATGGTAAAGCTCTGCGTACAGCCATTTCATCTCGTCAAAATGCCTGCTCATCCTGCGTTTGAACTCTTTGTCCCAATTCTCGCTTCCGCTGATTTCCATGATGTCACCTTTATTTACAATAAAATTATGTTAAATAGCCGGCGTTACATACGCTCTGCGATAAGTTCCTCTATTTCGTTCCTGTAAGGCATCATCCTGAGTGCGCCTTTGCGCGTCGTGACGATAGCTGCCGCCGCGTTCGCGAACGTCAGCATATCAGCAAGGTCTTTTTCACTCAGGTCTTCGAGGCCGT
>JBJETC010000180.1:0-2125 GCA_051883115.1 Anaerovoracaceae bacterium | reverse complement strand
GAGGCAGTTCGTCGTGCAGCTCGCGCCTGATACGATCCTGTCTTCCTTTTTCAGCGTCTTGTGGTTGACGCCGTATACGATGGTCGGCACGTCATTTCCGGCCGGCGCTGAGATCAGGACTTTCTTTGCCCCTGCATCGAGGTGAGCCTGCGCTTTTATCTTTGAAGCGTAGAAACCTGTGCATTCCAGAACGATGTCGACATCCATCTCGCCCCATGGGAGCTTCGAAGCGTCGGCTTCGCTCAGGATAGGGATCCTTCTGCCGTTAACGGTTATGCTCTCGTCGTCATACTCGATAGGGTATTTGTCGTATTTACCCTGGCTGCTGTCGTACTTGAGCAGATAGGCAAGCATTGCCGGGTTTGTCAGGTCGTTGATCGCGACGATATCGATATCGCTGTCCTCGAAGATCTGGCGGAACGCAAGCCTTCCGATTCTTCCGAATCCGTTCATTGCTAATCTGATGCTCATGATTGTATCCCCTTTCTTTTCTTTATATTTATATATTTTAACATACTAATGCGAAATGCGGGCATAAATTCCGCGGGCCTTTGTTTTTCTCATAAAACAAGTATGTGATATGTGATAAAATCTACTAAGGATCGGAGGAAAAAAGATTTGAGAACAGCGATCGTAAGCGGCGGATCCAGGGGAATCGGCGCGACATGCGTCAGGGACCTCGCCGAAAAAGGATATAAGGTCATATTTTTATATAAAAGCAGTGACGATGAGGCAATGGAGCTCGCTCGCGAGGCCGGGGCTGTCGCGGTAAAATGCGATGTTTCGTCAAATGACGATGTGAAAAAAAGCATCGTGGAAGCGCTCGAACAGAACGGGATCAGGAAAGTCGACGCTCTCGTATGCTGCGCTGGCATAAGCATAGTGGGGCCGTTCAGCGACATGACGCTCAGCGACTGGAAGGACATAAGCTCAGTGAACATCGAAGGAGTCATGAACGTGCTCGGCGCGGTGATGCCTATGATGATATCGGAAAAACAGGGGAGCATCGTCCTCGTTTCGTCCATGTGGGGGCGCGCCGGGGCTTCGTGCGAATCGCTTTATTCCGCGACGAAGGCAGCTGTCATAGGGCTCGGGAGGAGCCTCGCTAAGGAGCTCGGGCCTTCGGGCATCAGGGTCAACATCGCGGCGCCTGGTGTGATAGATACCGACATGAACAGGTGCTTCGACGACGATACGATGAGGGAACTCGCCGATGAGACGCCGCTCGGCAGGATCGGGAGACCTGAGGAAGTGGCGAAGGCGATATCGTTCCTTCTTTCCGATGACGCGTCGTTCGTGACAGGGCAGGTGATTGGTATAGACGGGGGCTTTGTGATATAATTATTAGTCACAAACGTTGAAAGATAGGAGTTTTTATATATGAATTTTATCGGCGCCATATTTAACGGGATAGCTGATTTTTTCCAGGGCATGTTCTCGGACATCAACGGAGCTGTTGAGGCTGCTTCTGATCCGGGAGCCATGTACACGATGGTCGCACGCTGGATATTCATTGCGCTCGCGGCTTTCGTGCTGATAAGGGCGATAATCTCGCTGTTGAAAAGCAGCAGCCCTTCTGAGGTCTGGGGATTCCTCCATACGGAGGATGACAGGAACATCCCGCTGACGCATTGGGAAAACGCTGTAGGCAGAGCAAAGACGAGCGACGTGATCCTCGACGGCATGGGAGTATCGAGGAGCCACGGCACGCTGAACAGGGACAGCCGGGGCGACTGGTACTACATGGATCTCGGTTCGAAAAACGGCGCGTATATCAACGGGGAAAAAGCGAAGGCGTACGAGCCTGTGCTCGTGAAGGCCGGCGACGACATGAATATCGGCGGTGTGAACTGCACGATCTACCCGATGAGTATAGAAGAGCGCATGAACAACAAGAAGATCCGTGAGAAGGACACTGAGATCATGCCGCCGTGGTCATCGTTCGCGGCGATCACCATTTTTCAGATCATGACGATGATACAGCTGAAATTCTCGCTCGGCAGCAAGTACAACTTCGGCATCACCGTTTCGTTCCTCGGGATCGCGGCAGTGATGTGGATATACGCCATAGCGCTCAGATCGATGAAGCGCAGGGGGTTCGAGATAGAGACGATCGCGTTCCTGC
>JBJETC010000179.1:0-2126 GCA_051883115.1 Anaerovoracaceae bacterium | reverse complement strand
GGCATATCTGAGGCGTATATTCTCTGTCCTCTGTCCTGACGCTGCGATCCCAGTCCGGCTGAGTCAGCTCTATCGAGTCGAATTTATATGCCCACGTCTTATCCATGCCGAATACATAGGCATAAGGCAGGACGTGGAAAAAGTATTCCGGATCATCATCGGACAGCTCCTTGAGCCTGTCGTATTCCGCCGTTCTGATGAAATCCCGGAAACCGATCAGCTTTCCCTTCAGCTCTGCGCCGTGCTTCGTTCTGGCCCGCATGAAGACCGAAAATACCATCGTGACCGCGCATGATGCTATGTAAAACAGGGCAAGTGATACGGAGTCCGCCGACTTCCTGAGCATCAGCGCCGAAAGTCCGACTCCGGCGAGGAAAAAGATGATCCCGAGGACCAGACGGACCGTAGTATTTTTCCTGTTCGAACCGGCTGCCTTGTCAAATGCGCTGTTCAGGTTGTAAACTCCGATGACCATAAGGACCATGTACGCGATGGTGCCCAGGAAATTCCACGACCGGTAGCCGTAATACGCCCCAAGCGCGTGTACCAGGCATGTCACGATGAACAGCAGTACATAAATGAGCACGCGGCAGAATCCGGCCTTGCTGTCGAATATCTCGTTTCCCTTTTTACTGTAATGCTTTTCGATCTTTGCTTTTGTATCGTCCACTGTCTTGGCGAACTGCGCCGGCAGCTGACGCAGGTTCACGCTCTCTTTCTGGGATCCATCCTTCGCGCGGAACAGCTGATCGAAAAGTTTACGGCTGTAGCCTGGCTCGCTCTTGTCCGGATCCTTCAGCCTGACTGCGAAAAGCTGATTTCTTTTTCTCTGCTCGAGGGCGAGATACCCTTTGTCCGCGTAATACATGATCATCGACAGGACGTCCTCGTTTGTGGCTTCTCCGTTCATGATATAGCCGATGTCACACGGCAGGCACCCGTCCGGTGCGGAAAATTCAACAGTCGGCACGACTTTCGGGTCCCGTCCGTGGCGCATCCAGAGTATCGCCGCGAGAAGCGGCAGGAGTACGAGCACGATGATGATAGGTATCCTCGCACCGTTGTGATTCGGGGGATCTTCCCAGTATCCCTCCTCCAGCTTCGCCGTGACAGTCGCTCCGATATTCGGTTCCACATCGGTCCCGGTGATCGTGATGGTCCGCGAATCCTTGTCCACGCTCTCGGTGAAGCAGTCCGGGAGACGTCCCGTTGAGCCCTGCTTGCCTCCGTATGTTTTAAGCGCGTCCCAGTCGATGTCCTTCGGGAGCGTCAGCGTGCTTTTCGCTGTTTTCACCCATGACGGCCAGCCTGTCGGGAACATATTGTATGTAAGGATATCATAGTCGCTATACCGGTCAGCGTTGCAGATCAGATCGTAATTCAGGCGATAAGTCTGCTTCCCGGTAACGGTACTGTCGATCCGGCCGATCTTCACGACCAGGAAGTCCATCGCGTTCTCTGTGGTTTTTTTCTCCGAATATTCGTCACCCCCGGCATTCCTGAATTCAACTTTGTACTGGGTAGTATCATACGGGATGTAGCGGTAAATGCCGTGGTGCGCATTATTCCCGAAATCGACTTTGATCGTCTCGCGAACATGCATCGTGTGGTCTTTGTCCACGGTCGTGCGGATCGTGTAGCTGTCCGTCTCATAGTCTACGACTTCTGCCCGCGCGTCATCTGCCGGAAAAATCAGCCATACCGCGGTAATGACCAGGAGTAAGAAAATCGCGGCGAAAAAACGCTCTCTTCCGCTCCGGCGCTCTGCCCGGGCATGAACTGTTTTTTCATATTCTGTCATCGGGGAATCGTTCTGTTTCATGATGCCCTCCGTTCTTTTCTGCTCAGACAGCAATACTTTTTATCTAATTCATTTATATCTTATCAGCGTCGGTCTAGTCACTATCATTTCTGACAGTTGTAGGCGCGGCTGGTAATATATTTCTATATGTACAAAAAAAGCAGTGCAAAAGCACTGCTTTTTTATTATGCGTCACGGGGGACTGCAGTCGGCGTCTTGCCGCTCAGCCGCTAAAAAAAGCAGTCCAAAAGCACTGCTTTCCATATGCGTCACGGGGACTGCAGTCGGCGTCTTGCCGCTAAAAAAAGCAGTGCCAAGGGGCACT